>NZ_JAGSOZ010000013.1:0-148232 GCF_019204055.1 Photobacterium sp. WH24
TTTCACCACTGAAAACGTGGTCAGCACAGCGAAAGAGCTGCTGGCGTAAGTTAACCAGACACGCACCCAAAGCCAGTCTGCGGACTGGCTTTTTTTATCTGTAGGTCAATACACCACCTTCGGATACCACATCTACTGGTAATTGACTCTGGTTTGCTAATTCTACTAATACGCTGACAGGTTCAAGATACAGCGCATAGGTAGAGTGATGAATCGGCAACGTTCTTCCCGGCTGCAACTGCAAAATTGCCTCCCTAACTTCCTGAGCACCCATTGATATCATTCCCAGCGGTCCGGTTGTCCCTACCCTGCCGACATGAGGCACAAATACATCTGGCTGACCCAATTTACGTACCGTACTGATCAATTCTGGAGTCATGAAACTGTCGCCACTCCAGTAAAGTGATTTTCGCCAGTCGCCCTGCTCAAAAGTCATCCAGTAACCATTACCATGGCCCAGCAACGATTCCATTGCTGGTGCTAGCGTATGATAAGCAGGTATAGCCGTTATCGTAACTTTATGGCTGCCATCTTCTAATCGCCAAGTATCACCCCAGATTAACGCCTGACTGTTGCTGAACTTCAGCGAAGACATTAAAGCAATATCAGACTCAGGTATCACCACAGGTAAGGATTTAGGCAAAATCTCACGCGCCACCTGATCAAAATGGTCTTCATGCGTATGACTGATCAGTACAGCATCGACCTGCTGGAGATCGAAATCAGGCAATGGGGCTAATCGAGCATGATCCTTCACATTTGGGCCTTGTTTAAGATCAAACGCTTCATTAGGATCCGCCATTCGGTAAGCTTTCTCTCCTTCACCCAACATAGGATCTGTCAGTAATTGTATGTTTCCAAACTCAATCAGCATCGTTGGTCCACCCAACCACTGTATATTCAACTCATTTGCTTGAGCTATGGGCAAGCTCATAACCATAGCAGCAGCAATCGCAACCCGTTCAAATCTCATTTTTATTCCTTTTTACTGTTCATCGACAATAAGTGAAGAATACGCTGAGATTTAGTGGTAAAAAATATGAGATATTCGATACAACTTGGCTGATTATTTTAGACAATGAACTTACTCGCCCCTTTTAACAGCTTTATACTGGTCGCTGAATGTTTAAACTTCTCAGAAGCAGCGAGGCGCCTGAACGTACCCAGAGCAACAATCAGCGCACGGATAAACGAACTGGAAAAACAATTAGGTGTCCGGTTATTTCTGAGAAATACACGGCATGTCTCTTTAACGCCAGAAGGCGAACAATACCTGCTGGCCTGCAAAACAGCTTTAAATACATTAGAGGCGGCAGGGGCACAATTTACGCAGGCAGCAACACTGGCAGGAGACATCCGTTTATCCGTACCGGCAAGTTTACCAAATGCACACTTTCTCTCATTGTTACAGTCTTTTCACCACAAATACCCGCTAATTCGCATCGAATTAGTATCAAAAGATGATGTACTGGATTTGGCTGAACACCGGATTGATATTGCCATCAGAGGCAAAGATCCTGTCAATACTGAACTTATAGCCAGACCGCTGCCACCGGCCGAGATGCTACTGGTTGCCAGCCCTGAGTGGCTGGCAAAACATGCGCCAATCAGTGAATGGCATAACGTCGAACTGCATGACCCGCTTGGCCTTAGCCCGTTCAGCGGCCAAAACCCAGCCATTCGTTCTTCCAATCTGGAACAGTCGTTATCCTTATGTCTGTCTGGTACTGGTATCGCACTACTGCCATTGCCGCTTTGCCAAAGCAGCTTGCAATCATCTGCCTTGAAAGCCGTTCCTCCGCCTGTACCTTTACCCTCCTTACCGCTGTTTCTGATTTATCAGCAACGTCGGCTACTGCCTCAAAGAGTTAAAGTGCTCATCGACTTTCTGCTTTCAGCGATGAGACCCTAACCAACCAGACACTGGTGATTCAGCCCAGTATTCTGGGCTACCCGCCACTGCGCCTGAAAACCTGTCGCCGTATCTCTTTTCCATCAGTCAAAGATTTTCGCAGTTCTGCGTCGACAATATTCTGATCCAGCCCTATATCATCCAGTAAATAGTCAGGTAATTCACTTAAGTGGCGTAAGTCACGCTCCCGCTGACGCCAGCGTCGATAATAAGAAAAGCCAGACTTAATCATATTCACCACTTCTCTGCTCGCGGTAAACGCAAGCTTATATGTTGTCATCCCCATATCAACCACCTATCATCATCGAAAGATAGATTTATCTTCGACCAGAGTCAGCCGTTCCTCAAACGATAGATCCTGACAGTCAGTTAAGGAAAACTAATGTCATCGCCAAATGAACTCCGACACCGTATGCCACCATTACAGGGTTTATATTATTTTTATCAGGCGGCACATTACGGCAGTTTTAAAGCCGCTGCCGAGCACCTGCATGTCACTGCGGCTGCCATCAGCCAGCAAATCCGGTTATTGGAGGACTGGCTGGGTACCGCCTTGTTTTACCGCCAGCACCGGCGAGTGGTGCTGACCCCGGAAGGTCAGACTCTGTTTGAGCACAGTCAGGAAGGCTTCAAACACATTCAGAATGGCGTTTGGCTGATCAACAATGACCCGGAACCCCAGCGTTTATCCCTGTCGACACTGCCCTCTTTTTCCGTCCATTGGCTGGTACCTCGCATGACAGCATTTCGTTCGGATCATCCAGACATCTCTGTGTTAGTTGAGTCGAAAAATGAACTGGTGGATTTTGAGCAATCTTCGTTAGATCTCTGCATCCGATACGGTGAAGGCTGCTATCCGAATTTAACCTGTCAGTGGCTGATGGATGACTTGCTCTACCCCGTCTGCCATCCGATTTATCAGAAAGAACATCAGATTTTTGCGGTTGAGGACTTACAAGATGCTCATCTGATTGGTGATCTTTTACCGGATATGGATTGGGAACGCTGGATGTCGATTGTTGGCGTTAAAGGTGGTTCCACCTCATTGGTATACGATGGTGCCAGCTATGTGCTTGAAGGGGCCTTGTCTGTACAGGGTGTTGCGCTGGCTCGGCACAGCCTGGCTCACCGATTTGTCGAAGATGGCACCCTGGTACGTATCGGTAACATTGCGGTACGGCCCAATTACAGTTATTTTCTGTGTGCACCGGAAGGTTATTTTAAACGTGAAAAGATCCGGTTATTCAGTGACTGGATTCGCCGGCAGGCAGAAGCGTTTCAGCACACTCGGCCTGCCGATCTGGTTATCAAAGAAGCATGAAGGCAGTAAACAAGGGGGGGGATAACAAGTACTGTTCGCTATATCTATCCCTGTCACTGTCTCTGCCTCTGCCTCTGCCTCTGCCTCTGCCTGAACATTTTACTACCTGCTATTTTTTTAGCGCCGCCTGTAACAGGGCAATGACAGCTTCAGGAGCAGGTAACGAGGGATGACCAACCATACGACTGAGCGACGCATCAAAATTCTCATGCCAAACCGGTTCAACCACGTCATAACCGTCTTCTCGCAGTTGCTGGACATTGCGCTGAACCGCCGGCTTCTTCCACATTACTGCTCCCATCACGGGCAAAAAGCACACGGGCAAATCCGCTGCCAGGATCACGGTCGTCAACCGATTGGTCGCACCGCCCTGTGCCGCAGTCGCAAGTGTATTTGCTGTGGCTGGCATCACAAACAGCACATCATGATCGGCGACGATCCGGGAAGGTTTATCCGTCGGCCAGTCCCGGGGCTGCTCACCCGCGATCACCCGGTCACAATACAATGCCATGCTGGATGCGGGTATGAATGTTTCTGCCGTCGGTGTCATCAGAACGGTCAGTTCACAATCAATTCCCCCTTTGATCGCCTGTAAATATTTTGGCAACAACATAATATCCACAGAACCTGATGCTCCGATCAGTATCTTAGGCTTTGCTGTTGGTTGGTTCTGGAGCTTGTCCATATTTGATTTCCTTATTTATTGCCGAATCTGTCCCTGACACAGCTCAACATTTCTGTAGTGCTGTTCGATCTGAAGCCTTACATCAAGAGCGTGTCGAGTACCGTTAACATGCCGGATGCATCACGGCCATGCCTGTCTTTCGGGTAACCTAAAGACACTTCAACATGCGGTATTCCTTCCAGTACCGTGGAACCATGCATATGAAGATGCCCGTACACGACTAGGCAGACCGGATAACGGCTTAACCAGGATGCAACCTGTTGTGTGCCGCACCAGATTGAAAACTCCTGCGGTTGCACAGACTGAGTCAGGACCTGCAGCATTGGAAAATGATTGATAAATATCATGGGAAGCTGTCCCGATACTGCATTCAGTCGGGCTTCTGTGTACTGAACACGCTCGGTACACCAGCTTCGGATATCCGGATAGGGATACGTTTTGAGAAAAAACGCGTCTGAGCAAACCGCACCTGCCCGTCTTGCTCTCTCCAACCCCTGCTCTGGCGTGAAGTCAGAAGGGTGGCGAAACGAGTAGTCATACAAGGTGAAAATAGGGGCAATCAAAAATGATTGCCCATTCTCAGCGGTATAAACCGGATAGTCATCCTCCGGGGTCAGGACGCCATATTGGTGGCAAATCTCGATAAGCTGGCGATATCGCATTTCACCGGGTAACGCCATCGGCTCTTTGGGTGTACACCAAAGCTCATGATTACCGGGCACCCAGATGACCCGGTAAAACCGCTCGGCGACCAATCGAATAACCCACTCAAAATCGGTGAGATCGTCGGCCACATCACCACCCAGAATAAGCCAATCCTCGCAATGTCCAGCGCACAGTGCTTCTACAGCCCGCCTGTTTTCCGGGTGAGAGACATGCAAATCACTGACAGCCACCAACATAGCTTTGCTCCTAAAGTGTGCCCGGAGGCGCTTCTCCCCATCCCCATCTGGGCACGGTATCTCGCTTCGAAGGCTTAGCGCCCGGTTGTGAATTAGCCATTGCCCTGCGAGATCCCCACTCTATGTATGCCGTAAACGCTGACCGGAATTCCGGATCACTTGGCAGTTCAATTTCATCCGCACTTTGCATCATCAAAGATACCCAACGATCACGCTGTTCCGCCTGAATCGAACGCCCCCTGTGCTTGCGGATCATATTTTTGAACCCTCCTCTGTCATTGGTATACAGGGGCTCACCGCCAAAGACTTCTTCAAACCACATAGCAACATGGACATGGTGATCTGGTGGCATATGCTGAAAAAGGGGCTGAAGTAAGTCATCTTTTTCGACTTTTGCGTAAAACACTTGCAGCAAGTGACGGATCGCGTCGCGTCCCCCCATCCACTCCAGCAATGTGGGTGTTGATGTACTCATCGCTTGGCCTTGTTCAGCTGTCTCAACGTTCTCAGCCATGGTTTCTGTCATAGTTTCTGTCATAGTGTTTTCACTCATGATTAACCAAGCTCCAATGACGCAATGCACCAAACCTTGTGCTCCTGCTCTTTCGGCGGCTCGCCGCGATACATACGAAGTGTATGGAAGATGGATTCAAATCCATGCTTTTCTGCCAGCTTGATCAACGTTGGATCTGCTTTTTCAGGGACATCTAATGTGACTTGTCTCCCCTGCGGTACAGCGGATAATGCCGCGACGAACAGAGGTTCCACCAGATCGGGAGTATTGGCGAACAGCGGACCAACCCGGTAACCGTCTTGCGACTGACGGACTCCAACAATGCCTGTCACTTCCTGACCGGTTCTGCAAATGAAACCGTAACGTGTTTCACCGATAAACCAGTGTTTCAGTAAGGCACTGCGGTCGATACCAGTACAGCTTTTATCGTATGCAACGATATCGTCGATATCCGCAGCCTGTACCAACTCAATATAATCGGGACAATGGTAATCCTGCTGTACCTGGCCCACCATGCGCAGGTTATTCCGGCCCCCTGCAAACCCCCATTTTGCATAGTTATCAACCTGGGCCGGCATTCCATCCAGTCCCATGCAACGATCCCCACCGTGGGCGAATGCACTTTGGCATAGCTTAAGACCATAGCCTTGCCCACGGTACGTTGGGGAAACCAAATAGTGCCCGAGGAAACTAAAGCTGGACGAATAATTAACGATTGACATCGCAGCAACAGGCTCTTTACCCAAATAACCGATAAAAAAGCCCTGATCATCAACCTCAAAAAAGGCGTTGGCATCACCAAGGCCCATGTCCCAGCCTTCATCTTTTGCCCACGCCATCACCGCTTGCCATTCCGCCAGAGTAGCGTGCTCTACATGCCAGACGCTGTTGGATGTTTCCGTTTTGTTTTTTACGATATCCATCATTTCCTCTCTAAAGCCCCATGGATTTACTGACGACTTCCAGCATGATTTCACTGGTGCCGCCATAAATTTTCTGAACCCGGCTGTTGACCCACAATTTGCCGATCGACGAATCGCTCATATAAGCACTGCCGCCATGCAGTTGCAGACACTCATCCGCCACTTTGTTCTGCACTTCTGTTGCCCACCATTTCAGTCGCGCCGCATCTTCCAGACTTAGCGATCCCGCATTAAAACGTTCAATGGCGTCATTGAGATAGCTGCGGGTGACTTTGATTTGGGTATCCAGTTGCGCCAGTAGAAAGCGGTTGTACTGAAACGCTCCGATCGGCTGACCAAACGCCTTGCGCTGTTTCACGTAAGCCAGCGTCTCTGCCATCATGATTTCCGCGCTCGCCACCGCCACGGTACTGATACTTAAGCGTTCGCGTGTCATGCCTGTCATAAAGTAATAGCTGCCAAGATTTTCACGCCCAAGCAGGTTACTTTTGGGTACGACACAATGATCAAACGCTAAATTCGCCGTATCACTGGCATGCCATCCCAACTTTTTCAGCGCTTCACCCTGAGAAAATCCGGCCATGCCTTTTTCCACCACTATCAGGCTGATTCCCTGTCCCCGCGGCCCGGCGTCAGTCTTCACCGCGACGATAAACAGATCCGCATTCACGCCATTGGTGATAAACGCTTTACGGCCATTGAGCACATAGTTATCGCCGTCTGCTATCGCTTCCATGCGCATCCCGGCCGAATCTGAGCCTCCGCCTGGCTCTGTTATGGCAATAGCGGCTATCCGTCGGCCACTGCACAAATCCGGTAACCAGCGCTGTTTCTGCTCTTCGGAAGCAAACTGGTTGAGATAACTGGCAATCACATCGTTATGGGAAATCACAATCGGCGCTGTCATTCCAATTGCCAGCATTTCTTCAGTGAGTGCCAGCGCGTAGCGATAATCTGATTTATCTTTTCCTCCCAGATCCTGGCTGACGCCCATCCCCAGCAAGCCATGTGCTCCCATGGTTTGCCAGAAATCGCGGTCAACCAGGCCCTGCATCTCCCATTTTTCAAGATGGGGCTTCGCGTAATGGTCAAAACACTCCCGGCAAGACAGCCGGAATTCCTTTAGCTCATCTGTGGTTGTACTCACTGAAACACACTCCAACTGTCCATTTTGTTTTCCGCCGCCAGCCTTAATGAGGCTTCGGTATCCATTGCCTGCTGAATCACAGGCCAGTGCCGGTAAACCGCAAAATGATCGCCATCCACCCGGATCATGCTTGTACGTTCCGAGGTATGCTGCCGCCACTTCTGAAGCTGCTCCTCAGTAACGTGCGGATCGTCCGATGCGGCCACCAGCAGCAGGGGCTGCACGACTCGAAGATCCCTGAGCGAAGGAAACTGACTGCGCACCAGAAAATCACTGCGTAACTGAGCCACATAGCGCCTGGCCAGCGCCGGTTCACTCAGCACAGTGTTCGGTGTTCCCTGATCCTCACGCATTTTTTGCAGCAGCGATTCATCCGACCATAAGTGCAAATCATCGATATCTTGCTCACTGGGCGGGACTGATCCCGACACCATGCTGTACACAGGCTTGATCCCATACTTTTTATGCATAACGTCTGTGACTGCTACACTGAGCACACCGCCGAAGCTGTGGCCAAATGTCGCCCAGCCCTGAATCCCCTGCTGCTGCTTTTGCTGAAAATCGCTAAACAGGGTATCCGCCAGTTTTTCAGCCAGCGTATGCAGGCATGTCACCTCAGGTTCACGACCCAGCATCCCACGTCCGGGTATTTCAACCGGATGTAAAACAGCCGTCCCCTTGTCCTGATGAAGCTGGCAGAAAGGGCGGTAGACATTGGCACTGGCTCCGGCATGGGGGAAGGCATACACAACCATATTTTTATTTGCTGACATCCAGGCCTCCTGTTTTCAATGCATGCGCGATACGCTCTGCCACCATGATGGTGGTTAAATTGGTCGGCATGGAGGGAATCACAGGAAACAGTGAGGCGTCGGCAACAGTCAGACCACTGACCCCGTACACTCTGCCGTTCTGATCTGCCGCGCAATCCGGGTGATGTTCTGGCCCCATCCGAACCGTTCCGGATGCGTGCCAGCCCGGGTTGAGCATGTTTTTTACCGCGCTGTGCATCACACGATCACTGTTAATCATGGCGTCAGACCAGAACTGAATCCCATCCAGAAAGCGGGCAACATCCGGGTCATGCAGTGCGCGCCACATTTGCCGTACAGCACCTACCATGCGGTGAACGTCCTGCTCGTTTTCACGTAACGGGAGCTGGATAGATGGCAGCACTTCTGCCTCGCGGCTGGTGATAAAAACCTGTCCCCGCGCAGCAGGCTGCATCAGCATGGCAGAAGCGCCAACGATCATGGGATACTCAAGCCTGTGCCTGAATTTGGGAACGGTATGACTTTCGACATTGTTGAGCAGACCAATCTGGACATCGGTTTCCTCACCTGCACCACTGCAAATACGGGCGGCAATCTGGCGCCACGGCAAGCCACGACGGCAGACACCGGCTTTGGGAAGCGCCCAGATCACCAGAGAGGCATGATCCTGCAAATTGCGGCCAACGGCTGGCCGGTCAACCCGCACAGGAATGTTCAGGGAATCCAGGTGGGCCGGATCACCAATTCCGGAACGCTGTAACAGAGCAGGGGTGCCTATTGCTCCTGCTGCCAGTACAACTTCACTGGCTTCAAAGCTATGGCAGCGCCCCTGATAAATCGCTTCAATGCCTGACACCGCCGTCCCGCTGAACCTGATGGCAGAGACAAGAACGTCTGTCAGTACCGTTAAGTTCGGTCTGTCCTGAACCGGTGCCAGATAAGCCTGATAGGCATCCAAACGCTTGGCCTGCTGTTTAACGTTGGAAGGTACAGGACCGATACCGGGTGCTTCGCCAGCATTCAAATCTTCTACATAAGGAACGCCTTGCTTCTGGCAGGCGACAGAGAAAGCCAGATCTAACGGATGCAAGCTGTCTGTGTCGGGACGACGCAGTACCATAGGCCCCTGATCGCCATGCAGGTCATCACCAGAAAAATCCGTATCGGTTTCCAGACGGCGATACCAGGGTAGTACGTGTTGCCACGACCACTGCGGACATCCCATCTCTGCCCAACGCGCAAAGTCACGAGGAAAAGTCCGCAGTGCAACGGCGCCATTCACTGCTGATGATCCGCCCAGCACTTTCCCCACTCTGTAGTCAAAGGGAGGCGGATATGTCTCCTTCTGTTGACCACGAACCCGGTCACAGGCCGGGCTAAGGCTGCCTTTTAATTGCGCTTGATACGACCAGTTGTAACCTTCGAGCACCAAACGTGATGCATCAGCAAGCGGACTGTCAGCAAGGTGAGCATCTGACTCGGGTCCGGCTTCGAGCAACAACACCCGTTTATTGCTGTCTTCCGTCAGGCGGGCTGCGAGCACACAGCCCGCAGACCCTCCACCGACAATGATGAAATCAAACTGGCTCTGAGCCAGTGGTTCTTCGGCTAGAGCACTCATCCCAGACTGACTCCATCCAGTTGTTTCATTGATTCAATAATCTGGGCAAACTGACGGATGCTGGTGTTCATGAAGAGGCCTTCGATCAGATCCTGTTCCTGTACAGCCGTGACCTTGAACTCTTCGCGCAGCGTGCTTAACAGCGCCACGGCAATCAGCGAGTCTCCGCCAACATCAAAGAAACCGGCATTCACATCCAGATCATCATGTTGAAGCAGATCCCGCCAGAGATTGAGCAACCGGCTTTCCGTAGCAGAAACGGGGGTGCTCTCTGCTGGCTGTGCATGCTCTTCCGGCCAGGGTGCCGGCAATGCTTTTCGATCTATCTTTCCGTTTGCGGTGAGTGGCATGTAAGGCAGAATAACGAAGTAAGTGGGCACCATATAGGGTGGCAAGGTGCTTTGTACCTGCTCCCTGCAGCGCTGTTTCAGGGTTTCATGGTCATAAGAATCCGCGCTCTCATGCAGTACCAGATAGGCGACCAACTGCCGTTGTCCCGATTTAGGGTGAGCCGGCGCATCAATCACAACATGGTTGACAGCTTGCAAACCCAGCAAAGCAAATTCCACTTCACCCAGCTCAACCCGGTAGCCATTGATTTTCACCTGGTTATCTTCCCTGCCCAGAATTTCTATCAAGCCATCCTGGATATAGCGCCCCAAATCCCCTGTTTTATACAGACGCTCTCCGGTTTTCGGATGGGTGAAAAATCGCTGCGCCGTTTTCTCCGGATCGGCCCAGTAGCCTTGAGCAACCCCTTCACCCGCGATATACAGCTCACCAATCCCCCATTTGGGACAATCTTCCAGCCACTCGTTAAGCACATGAAAGCGCTGGTTGGCCAGTGGCTTACCATACGGAATGCTGACCCAGTCTTGCTCAACATGCTCAATGGGATAGCAGATAGACCAGATGGAGCCTTCCGTTGCACCGCCAAGGCTGATTACCTGAGCGTCCGGCAGTGCGTTGCGGATCGCATCCGGTAAATCCACCGGAATCCAGTCTCCGCTCATTAAAATCAGTCGCAACTTGCTGCTGGCTAGCAGATCACTGGCCCTGTCAACCATCACTTTGACCGGAGCAGGAACGCTGTTCCAGATTGTGATGCCGTGATGAATCAGAGTCTCACACCAGATTTTGGGATCGTTCTGGGCATCTGCAGCCTGGAACACCAAACGGCCACCTGCACCCAACACCCCGAAATAGTCATACACAGATAAATCAAACCCTGCCGGTGCAATAGAAAGGACGGCATCGTCGGCTGTAACCTGGAAGCGACGGTTAATGTCCTCAAGGGTATTGACGGCATTGTTGTGACTAATCATGACGCCTTTCGGCTCGCCGGTAGAGCCGGAAGTGAAAATCACATAGGCCAGATCATCAGCGCACTGAATGGGTGACACAGTTGCCAAAGGTGTGTCGTCCGGCAGGGTATCCAGATCTACTCTTAAAAAAGACTGATATTCGTCAGGGTTGGTGAAAACCTCTGTGCTGGTCACGACCGCTTTGGCCTGACAACGGTTCAGCAATTGCAGTCGCCTTTGTTGCGGTAAAGCAGGATCTATCGAGACATAGGCGCCGCCTGACTGCAAGATCCCCAAAATACCGACGATCAGTTCAGGCCCTTGCGGCAAGGACACCGCTATGATGTCTCCGGCTTCAATAAGCGCAGATTCCCGTAAGGTCGCTGCCAGTTGCGTTGATTTGTCAACCAATTCGCCATAAGTGAGATGGTTATCACCTTGCTCTATGGCAACAGCATTCGGACGATTTTTCGCCGCATCCAGCAGCCCGTCCTGCAGTAGCCTGAGGCTTACATCAACAAAAGTGTCATTCGCCGCCTGGCGTTCTGCCCTGTCTGTTTCAGGAATGCTCACCACAGCGCCGGTTTTCTGCCAGATTGTTTGCTCTGAGAGCGCTTGATCTGAGACAGCTTCATCTGAAAGAGCCTGATGCAGCAATTCCAGATAAGCGTCCATCATGTCTTCGGCCAGGTTGGGCGGGAACAAGCCATCCACATAATTAAAGTGAATTCCCAGACCTTGCTGTTCGAGGGTGATCTGGTTTTCCAGCCAGATCTGCGGTGTTTGATTGCTGGCATACACCTGCTTGCTGTCTGGTCCCCGCCAGTCAGGCACCCACTCTGCTAATTCAGGGGTCAATGTATTACTGAATACTACTGGCATTGAGATTGCGCGATTTTCCTGTTTACGACTGGTCAGCTCGCGCAACACTTGAATACCATTAAATGAGGCATGCAACTTTCCCTGATAAAGCAAGGTTTGCACTTCTAGCATCCGCTCTGAAAAAGTCCTTTCCGCAACACAAGAGACTGGCAATAGTTGGGGCTGAAGAAAATTTCCTACCGTTTGGTCAATCGCATCTTCGTAAGGCCTGCGTCCCATCTGGGTCAGTGTCAGGGTGAAATTCTGGCGTTTTGACCACTGACGAATGACCTCGGTATAACACCCCAGTAACAAGGCTTCCGCTGTCAGGCCATGCTTATCAGCCGCTTGTTTTAATGACGCTAAGGTCTGCATAGGTAACAGTCTGGAAAGGCGTTGAATATTGGGTTGTTCAATTTGTTGCGGGGAAATCTTGAGTGGCAGTTCAGGCGCTGGGGGAAGATGGTTTATGCGTTCAAGCCAGAATTGCTGGTCGTTCCGGCCCTGCGCCTCCCCCTGAAGTATGCGCTCTGCGGCGACATAATTCAGGAAATCCGGTAACTTTACCGGTGTGGCATCTCCCTTCTGCTGATATTCACTCCAGATATCTTTCAGCACTAGCCTTACACTGATCACATCAAGAAACATGAGATCAAAATGGCAATGCAAACGCCATGCCTTTTCCGTTAACCGGGTGATTCGTATTTCAAATGATGGCGCCTCGTCTAGCGTAAGCCGTTGCTTTTCCATGCTTTGGCGCAGTGTGGTGAGATAGGTGTCCTGCTCTGAAGCTTCCCAGGCACTAATATCTTTTGATTTAATGCAATACAGGCTGCAAGCCGGCACAATTTTTTGTTTGCCGCCAGATACAGCAACGGCCCTTAGCATGGCATGCCTGCCGATGATCTGATTCACGGCATACTTGAAACGCTCCTCATCCAGAGCGTCGACATCCAGTTCCAGATAGTAACTGCTGGATAATCCTCCGAGATCCAGGCCTGTATTCCGTCCAATCAGATACGCATACTGGATGTCTGTTAATGGCTGTTCCTGTGGTTCAGAAACAGCGGTTGTTTGCTCGGCCAGTGGCTGATGCAAGGGCAGTTGCCCGCGGTACAGGGCATCAAGATATTCATCTTCCCGGTCTGCTTCGTGCGACGCTTGCCCGTCCTGCCTGAATGACAGACGGCCGTGATTTTTAACTATCTGTTTATTAACAACCTGTTTATTAACGACCTGTTTATTAACTACCTGTTTTTTAAGGGTTAGTTTGCCAACTTGATCAACGTTCATAATGGGTCATGTGTCCTTAGTTTGTATTTCAATATTTGCATTTAATAAAATTGTTATTATCTAAAACGCAAAAACCTATCTACTCGTTACTATGCAACAAGTAGATAGGTTACAAACTAGAAGGCGATATGTTATTCGGTCAAATAATCAATTGATTGTTTTTTATGCGCCTGTGACATATGTGATCAAAGACAATACTTACAGCAACTAGAGATGTCGCTCTTTAAGCACTTTATTGCTTCATATCACGGCTAACCTGATTGCTCACTCGCTGTTTGCACTGTCGATTGATATCGACGCCTGGTGATCAACCATGCCAGCAAGGCTGCCGCTACATAAATGCCCGCAGCTGTAGCAAACGCCAAACTATATCCCCCGACCACATCAGAGGCTATGCCCGTAATTGCCATCAAAGAAGCCAATCCGAATGTGGGGCCTAATTCCATAGAAGTATTCATCACACCTCCCGCCAGACCGGCCTGATGCTGAGGGACATTCATGGTGGACAACACAGCTGATCCCGAAAACATGAGCGATGTGCCCAAAGTCAGAATAACGATGCCCGGCAGTAATCCTGACACATAGGTGACTTCCTGATGAATGCCCGCCAGCAGGCTTAACCCGACAGCACCAATCACTAAACCGCTGATTGTTACTTTCAGTGCCCCCAGACGCCCGACAATGCGGCTTGCCGCCTGATTCATGATCAGTAAGGTTAAGGTATAAGGCACAAAGGCGCCTGCTGTTTCAAGCGGAGTCCAGCTTTGCTGAATCTGGAGGAACAGGGACAACAGGAAAGTGACCAGACCCATACTGGCGGCAGCCAGAAGAATACCCACCAGCCCCACGATACGGTTTGGCTCACCGATAAACCCTTTTGGCAGCAACGGATCATTGACACGCCGTTCAGCAACCAGAAACAGGGCGATAAGACAGAGGCCCACCAGTACGGGGACAAAAACGACAGGGGTTGACCAGCCCAGTTCGCCGCTGGCTATCAGACCATAGCTACCAATGGAAATACCCAGTGTAGCCAGCAAGGCGCCGAGAGGATCAAGCCCGATCTTATGTTTAACTGTCTGGCTATCCTCGTCTTTCGGTAATACCCATTTCACAGCCATTAATCCGATAATGGCGATAATCACAGGAACAACAAACATCCAACGCCAGGAAACCCAGGTCGTTACCACGCCTGAGGCCAGAAAACCCACGCCACCACCAAGCACAGACACGCCTCCCCATGTTGCCATTGCTCTCATAAAAGCGCTCGGATCCGGAAACAGTGTGCGCAAAACAGCAACAGCAGCAGGTGCTGTCAAAGCGGCACCCACTCCTTGCAAAAAGCGCATAGCAACCATCATGTTGAAGTGGGTTGAAAAAGCCGCAACCGCAGAAGCCAGACCAAAGACACAAAGGCCAACTGTGAATAGTTTCAATCCGCCAAATCTGTCGGTCAACCGGCCTCCGAACAACAACAATCCGCTGAAAGGCAACCCATATGCAGTGCTGACCAGAAGCAAATCTGAAGCCTGCAGCCCGAATTCACGCCCTATATCCGGCAATGGAATGCCTATCATAACAATGGTGAAAATCAGTGTCGCCTGCACCACAGCCAGCAGGGGGAAAGCCAGTTTAGAAGCAGACGACAGGTCCGTATCCATTGCCACCTGTGCATCCTGTTGTTCCTTGAGAGTCATCCCGGAATCCTTATGTAAATAGCCAACGAACGTCTGTTGAACCTTAAAACATCATTCAATTGAATTATTGATTGATGTTCAGCATAGGATACGGATGACCTATGTGTCAACGTTCAACTGATATTCTGGATGTTTATTCGGGGGGCTTGCTCTGGATGCTTAGAAAGACAGGTTTCTCACCGAACCCTCTCAGTGTGAAACCTGTCTCAATAGGAAACCCATGTCATTATAAACCATTAAAACACTCAGTTTTGATCAGGTAGCATCGACTTTAAAGCCGGCCGCTTTCCATTCAGGTACACCATCGTTTAAACGGCGGGCAGATAAACCTTTTTCTTTGAGCGCATTAACCGCAGTAATAGATAACGAACAATAAGGGCCACGGCAATAGGCCACAATTTCCTGCTCTTTCGGCAGCTCTGACAGTCGCACTTCGAGCTCGCCAAGGGGAATATTGATAGCGCCGGGCAAGTGCCCCTGTTCGAATTCTTCTTCAGGGCGTACATCCAGTAAAGTCACACTGTTTTCCTGCATTCGGACCAGTAACTCTTCCCGCGAAATGGCTTCCACATCCTGCTGATGATGCAAAGTGCCTTTAACCAGCATTCTGATCTCTGAGTGATTAAACTCGGCAAACTGACGCAATGCCATCAAGAGTTCAACAACAGGCGCATCAGCGAGACGATAAAACACATGCTTGCCTTCACGGCGGGTCTGGACATAACCATTTCGCTTGAGCTGCTGCAAGTGCTGGGACGTGTTTGCCACAGTCAGATCCGCCAGTTCTGCCAACTTTTCAACGGACTTTTCCCCTTGGGCGATATGTTCCAGCAGTATGAGCCGGTGGGCGTTTCCTAATGGCCGGGCGAGGTCAGCCAACTCTGAATAAATATGATACTGATTGTTTATTATTGACATAGAAGATTAACTGCCCCATCATTCAATCGATTTATTGAATTATATAGCATTATCAGTGGATTGATACCGCCGCTGCCTCATTTGCTGACATTTTTATAGTTAACCGCGCAGCAGCCTGCGATAAACCAACAAGGAGAGAACCAAGATGGAACCTGATTTCATTCTACGCGCCATCGCTCTGGGTATAGGCGCCACCCTGGTCATGGACCTGTGGGCACTTTTCCTGAAAGTCTGTTTTAAGATCCCTTCTCTGAACTATTCCATGGTTGGCCGTTGGATCGGACACTTCCCTAAAGGGCAATTCACCCACGCCAATATCGGTAAGGCAGAACCCGTCGCAGGTGAAACACTGCTTGGCTGGACAGCACATTATGCGATAGGCATTTGCTTCGCCGCCGTGCTGCTGTGGGGCTGGGGACTGGAATGGGCGGCCTCTCCGACCTTACTGCCGGCGTTAATTGTGGGTGTGCTGACTGTAGTTGCGCCATTTTTCCTGATGCAACCGGGTATGGGAGCTGGTGTGGCTGCCTCCAAAACACCACAGCCCAATACCGCCCGATTACGCAGCCTGCTGGCTCATACCTCATTCGGTGTGGGGTTATATTTAACGGGGATAATATTGTCAGTTTATTGAATGCCATTTCAGGACGGGACAGACAGAGTCAGCAAAAAGCCCCCGAACCATTCGGGGGCTTCATCAATTTGAATCAAACTGTTTCTGCATCATAACTGGTTGAGATTTTCACGGCCGCCGAGTGATTCAGCTTGGCGCGAGGCCAATGTCACTCACAGCGAAAACATCGGAGAAATACCAGTATCCTGCCCGTTCATGAGCAATGCGCCGATCACCATCAGCAACACGCCACCAAGTAACTGAAGAGCATAACCGGCCAGTTGCCACCCTGCCTTCCTGTGACTGTTGCCAGTCATCAGATACCGCTGAACCAATTGTTTCCCTGTGAGTGTCATGATTGCAATCATGTTGATATCGGACTCGACTGCCCGGATCACCACGACGCCAGGCGAGATCCTTGTATGGCAAAAACGTCATCACAATCTTTCAGTCAACTTCTTAAGAAAGATAACAGATGCCTTGGTTTGTTATATGCAACTTGCTAATAGTTGCTTTTGAAGCTTTGTATTTTCACAGCCAATAATATCTAGGCCAATGACAACCTCATTAGACGAATAGACCAACATGACCGTATACACTTTGTCTCCCGTAGGGAACGAATCTTCAATATTTTCGCCATCTGCTGAAGTGAACGCTATGGTGAATGCTGAGTCATCAGATGCAAATGATTCGCAAGTTTTAATCTTAAGTTTGTTAAGTTGGCGGGCGAATTTATCCAAACCGTCCGCTACCAAAGACGCGTGAACCTCAGCATAAAGATCTGGAAGGTAATCCTTAAACACTAAATCCTCCGTTGTATATAACGAATGACATGGACTCCCCCTCATCAGGCTCTGCCACACTAGGTAAGTCTGACTACGAAATTACCGGAGGCCACCATGTCACATTCTATTTATGGCATTGATTTCGCCAAACATAGCTTCAGTATCCACGGTGAAGATCATCAAGGCAAGGTGTTGATCCACAGACCACTTTAAAAAGACATCAATTCTTGCTGATCATATGTCGCGCTTGAGTTCGGTGCTTCTCTCATCATTGTCTGACGCGCGCCAGTTACTCTTTGCTGGCACAAACAGTAACCAGAAATGCCTTTGTTTCTCTGATGTTGGCCGGGGCGGTTGTAGGCGCTCCCGGCGCCGACAACCTAAAAATACATCCATGTATTTTTCCCCTGATCTGTGAATACATCTAAGTTTTAAAATCGATAGTAGAAATTTGCTACAGGGCACAATAACTGGCTAAGCTCGGCCATACGCCAAAGATCATGGCGTCGAAGTATGTGGCACCTTTCAGAACGGGTGCCAAAAACGATCTCAATGACGCCGTTGCCATTTGCACAGCTGTCATCCGTCCTTCAACGCGCTTCGTCCGGATCAAATCGGCCGACCATTGACGAAACCCTCGGGCGCAATCCCCACCGAATCCCAATCGAGCAATTTGCTTATTAAGGCTGTCCGGGCTTGTTCAACACCCGGATAGAAGTGTCGGCTGCGCGACACGTATCCTTATTTGTTAACTGGCTTATGTTAGTTATCTTGTAGTTTCCACTTGATAATTTCTTGAGCTTTCAGAAAGCTTTTTCCATGACAATCTCCATAATTGGCAGAGATCGGATAACTATGATTAATATCTGTTAAATCATCCCACCATGGATCTTCTGATCGACCCAGCTCTGTATATACACCAGGATACTTATCTCCGCGGAATAACTCTTTGAAATCATCTTCATCCAGAGTTAGACCACCGCACTTCGAATAATAACCTTTTTCATCGCGAAGTGCCTTAACTAGCTCATAAAAGCTAACCAGCTGTCGCTGACCTCCAGCCCCTACTTCATCACTTATATGCCATGTTCTGTGAAATATTTTAAATTTGTAATCATTTAATTTCACCATTATAAATGCTGGCGCTTCTTTTGAGTTTTTACGAACAAAGAACACTAGCTTCGGATTAAGATTTTCGATAACCTCTAGATACCACAGTGGTTCTCCAAGCGTCTGTTCATCATTAGAAAATGGTGCTCTCTTACCCTCTATAACCCAAGTTTTGTTAACACCAAAGACATCACAAAACCGCTCAATAAACTCAAATGTAGGCTCTTCCTTGCCTCGGAAAATATCTTCAAGTTCACTGACTTTATGTAGCTTCATGATTTGAGCTAATTGTGCAATAGTAAACTTCGAATACTCTCTTTTCTCGTTCATTAGTTCTAAAACTAAAACTAGCCGTTGGGAAATTTGACTGACTTCTGTTTCTGGTTCGGTTTGTTCCATTACAGGAGCTTCTATCTCGATCACTTGATCCTTTTTTTGTCCTGATTCTATCGGCTTGTTATTGAAAAAGTGGGTATAAAATGCAGTAACAACCACTACTCCAACTCCGGAAAACAACCACTCTTTGTTCTCGACAATGATTTCAAACACGTTCAACCTTTAATCCACTAATAAATATAAATTACTCGCAATTCTACGCATTCACACATTATTGGACAATGAGTTGAATAAAAGATATCGATCTCGGGTTGCTTCCTTGCCAGTTAACATTTTATTCAACGACACCATGTCGTATAACTCTGTCATATAACTCTTTCAATCAGAAATAACTTAAGATATTGATTATATTTAATTAAATACGCTTAACCAGATAAATCCATCAGTAAGATACACGACATCATGTCGTATATCCTACTCAATCCACTTCTTCTAACCAACTGATATTTAATACTTTTCTTGTATTTCATGACTTACCGCAAAAAATCAGCGACACATAAGCTAATGAAAAAAGCGACATCGGTCACTTACCCAGTACAGAGAAGCCATAGAATTGCACTTGCCGCATGGATTCCCGCCTGCGCGGGAATGACAGTAAGATATTGAATTATAATTAATTTAAATAGATTTTGGCGTGTACTATAAAAGTAGAAATGAAAAGTTCGAGGCTTGCCTCTCCCCCAGGGAAAAATTCAGGACGAATTTTTAGGTTGTCGGCGCCGGGAGCGCCTACAACCGACCCGGACCACACCAAAGAACAACAAGGCATTTCTGGGTACTCTTTTTGCCTCAAAAGAGTACCTGGCGCGCATCCGGAAATGGTGAGATTGTCACTAAACGTAAGCGCGACATACCCGCAAAATCCTCAGAATTACCCCAAACCACGCTACCGCCAAAGCGCTCTATCAAGACCCCCTAAACATCCCGTTTCCAAGACTAGAGCACGGCTTCAGGGTTGCTGTATTAAATCAACCACAGTGTGATTTCAGGCAACAAATCAGTACAACGGCCTTGTTTTGCAATGTCTTCACCGCAGACGAGCAACCTGAAAGTACGCTCGTCTGGGTTAACTCAACCTGAAAGGTTTGCCCGCTTTGCCGGGCAACAAAAAAATGCCCGGACAAGCACTGCACTGCCCCTCTAACCAACAATGGGGCAAAAGCCTGTCACACATTCCTTCACCAACACAACTCTTGAAATTCATAGCCCTGGCTATCGCACCCCAACAAAATACATTTCTAATTTATTATCATATGGTTAAGTCGTCATTCCCGCGAAGGCGGGAATCCATATCGCACGGTATCAGAAGCAAATGAAGATCGGATGCATTCATTTAACCCTAGGTTATATTCTCCACCGTCACTGGCTCCCCGCCTTCGCGGGGATGACAGGGAGAGGCGGGGATGACATTTTCTACCTTTATATCGATGAGTTAATCAAAAAGTCACCGCAAAAACGAATTCCATATATTTCACAATCCAAAGCTGGCGATTAGGCCAGCTTAAACCGGTTGATCATCGTCATGAGATCAGCAGAGACATGGATTAACTCATCGCTTGCCTGCGCCATTTGGTTTGACTCTGTCGCCACCGACAGGGACATATCCTTCAGGCTGACCACATTGCAGTTAATGTCGTTCAGGGTCAGGGTTTGTTGCTCTGTGGCGGTGGCGACATGCTGGTTCATCGCCTGAATGGTCTGGACTTCGCCATTGATGATGTTCAGGGCTTCACCGGCTTCGATGGAGATTTTCGACGCGTTACTGGCTTTTTCTGTGCCTGTTGCCATCACTTTCACCGCATTTTCTGCGCCGTGCTGAAGTTGCTCGACGATTTTCTGGATTTCCAGCGTCGATTCCTGAGTGCGCTGCGACAGGGTTCTGACTTCATCGGCAACCACGGCAAAACCGCGTCCGGCTTCCCCGGCACGGGCGGCTTCAATCGCGGCATTTAATGCCAGCAGGTTGGTTTGCTCGGCAATCCCGCGAATTACTTCCAGTACGGTATCCACATTGCGGCTGTTGGCGGCCAGTTGCTCTACCACCTTGCTGGCCTGGTCAATATTATCCGCCAGCAGATTGGCTTCTTCGACATTTCTGTCAACAATGGTTTTTCCATTCAAGGTGCCTTTGGCCGCTGACAAACTGGCGTCGTTAGCTTCGACCGTGCGGCGGCTGACTTCTTCTACCGTCGCCAGCATTTCGTTCATGGCGGTTGCCAATTGTTCAACATCGTTTTGCTGCTGGTTTAAATTGCCATCGACGGTATGAATTGATGACGACACCTGATTGGCAGCCGTCGCAACCTGAGTGCCCGCCGTACTGATCTGCACCATGATCTGCTGAACCGATGCGACAAACTGATTGAAATACCGTGACAGATCCACCAATTCCCGCGCGCCTTCTTCTCTGAGGCGCTGGGTTAAATCGCCTTCACCACGGGACAGGGCTTTCATCGCACCCACGGTCTGTTTCAGTGGCTTGGTAATTGAACGGATCATCAGCGCAATCAGAACAGACAGCACGACCAGCATGATACCGACATTCGTCAGTGAGATAATTTCAGCTTTCTGTACATCCGTCTGCAGCGCCTGCATATTCATACCACTGCCAACCAGCCATTGCCACGGGGCGAATTCCAGCACATAACTGGTTTTAGCCTCAGACGCATTGGTACTCTGGCCACTGTGCCAAGCATAATCGACAAAACCCCCGCCGTTTCTGGCTTCGACATATAACTGACGCACAAACTGAAAGCCTTCCGCATCTTCCAGACCCATTGTATTGGTGCCAATCAGGGACTTCACGCCCGCCAGTTGAATCCCGTTTCGGTCGTTCACAAAGATATAATTGCCCTGATCAAACCGCATGGCTGCAATGGCCGCAATGGCGTCAGACTTCGCCTGAGGTTCACTCAGAACACCGGACTGACTGAGCCCGTGGTAGTACTCAATCACGCTGATAGCACTCTCGACCAGATTCACCACTCCCCGTTCATAATTGTCTCGCATAAATTCACGCGATTTGCTGGCATTCACAAAGGTATTCACCACTAATCCTACGGCAAACAAAGCCAGCAGCATCCATATTCGTGCAGCAATACTTAATCCAGAAAACCAGCTTTTCATTCTGTCCTCTCCTTTGCCCGTACTCACTGACTATCATGCGGTGCAGCCAATCCCTGACCTTCCGGACAGAGAGGATGCTGCCGATGCAATTCACGCATTTTGTCCTGATTCATTGCCAAGTCCTCACCGCTATGCGCAACAAAGTGATTCACAGCATCTTCGAGTGTGGTCAGTAAAATGTGCGACCGAGCTTGCTGTTGCTCAACCGTTTCTTTTTCTGCTTCTGCGTTATTAGTGGCTTGTTGAATGTGCTTATCCCTGGCCTTCTGAAATACCTGATTCATACGGTTTCCTTATTGTCATGAGGTTCAAAACAATCAATACCGACACTGTGCAGCCTACAGCCCGAATGCATCCGCAATGATCAATAGCCATTTCCCGCCAGCGTATTTTGAGAACATTTCCAAAATGTCTTTTGAGAGTCTTCCTGTATGAATAGATGAGCATAGAAGTAATGGGAAAAACGCTGTTGTGAAATTTGATAACGCTCAAAATTCACACAAAAGGTACAGATTGACTGACAATAAAATTGGTAATTCCCAGAATGATGTTTTTTACCAGCGTCAATTTTTCGACAATGTAAGCCATTGAATGAAAAAGCCAGCCATGAGGATCCTCTGGCTGGCTCGTACCGCGTCACGCAATGATGCGGGCTTTTTTTATTCTCTGAGTGAGGTGCAATTTGTCGTATTAACCGGGTGCGTTTATGAAGTTGTGTCTATCCACACCTCCCCTTTCTCTACTTTCACTGGCCAGACAGGCACACTGACGTCGGGCTGTTCCAGGCACTGGCCGGTTTGCAGGCTAAAATGCTGTTTATACAGGGGTGAGGCCACACACACTTCCCCTTTGATGTCTCCCACTATGCCTCTGGCAATCACAAACGCCTTACCGATGGGGTCCCAGTTATCCAGCGCAAAGACCGCTGGCTCTTGGGTTGGCAGGTAAAAAAGGGCCAGTTGCCGCCCTCCCACTATTGCGCCCATACCTGAATTGGTAATCAGGGCATCCAGATCGCAGACTTTATCCCAGCTCATGCGCCCTCCTGTTCTGTTTGCTGAATTAACTCCGCCTTAGGATCGACCATCCGGACCGGAATACGCTGACCGCGTTCGCGTCGGTAATCCGGTGTTGCAGCGGCGTCACCTTCATTGACAAAGCGGCGGAAGCGGGCCAGTTTTTCCGGCGTTGACAAGGTGGTTTTCCATTCACATTGGTAGGTATCCACCACATGATTCATTTGCGCTTCAAGCTCGGCGTTGAGGCCCAGGCTGTCTTCCACCACTACACTGCGCAGGTAGTCCAGACCGCCTTCCAGATTTTGCAGCCACACTGAGGTGCGCTGCAGCTTATCGGCCGTGCGGACATAAAACATCAGCACCCTGTCTATCATGGTCACCAGCTCATCGGTAGACAGATCAGACACCAGCAGATCCGCATGGCGCGGGCGCATCCCGCCGTTGCCGCAGACATACAGGTTCCAGCCATTTTCTGTCGCAATCACACCGATATCTTTACTCTGTGCTTCGGCACATTCCCGGGTACAACCGGACACGGCAAACTTGAGTTTGTGCGGTGAGCGGAGGCCCTTGTAACGGTTCTCCAGCATAATGGCCAGGCCCATTGAGTCATCCACACCATAGCGGCACCAGGTGGAACCAACGCAGGATTTGACAGTTCTCAATGACTTGCCGTAGGCATGACCGGTTTCAAATCCGGCGTCAATCAGCGCCTGCCAGATATCCGGTAACTGTTCGAGCTGAGCGCCAAACAGATCGACACGCTGGCCTCCGGTGATCTTGGTGTACAAATCATATTGTTTAGCCACTTCCCCTAACACAATCAGTTTTTCCGGCGTGATCTCGCCGGCCGGTATCCGAGGCACGACAGAATAACTGCCGTCTTTTTGCATGTTAGCCAGGAAGGCATCATTGGTGTCCTGTAGCGGCTGATGCTTGGCATCCAGAACATGTTCATTCCACAAAGAGGCAAAAATCGAGGCGGCGGCGGGTTTACAAACATCACAACCCATCCCCTGACCATGGCGGGCGATCAGCTCGTCAAAACTGCGGATTTGCTCGACTCGGGCAAGATGAAACAGCTCCTGACGGGTATAAGCGAAGTGTTCGCAGATATGGTTATTAACTTCCATGCCCAGGGCGGCCAGCTCTTCATCGAGTATGGCTTTCACCATAGTGCTGCAGCCGCCGCAGCCTGTGCCGGCCTTGGTGCAGCTTTTTAATTCAGACAGCTCGTGCGTCCCGGCCTGAACCGCGTCGGCAATGTCACCGCGTGTCACATTGTGGCAGGAACAAATAATGGCACCGGCGTCTTTGCTGCCCTGCAAAGAAGAGCAATCAAACAGCAGCTCGGCCGGATGAGCAGGCAGCGGCATGCCATTGAGGTAGCATTGCAGCAAGGCATCATAGTCCTGATTATCACCAATCAGGATCGCCCCCAGCAGTTTGTCGCCGGCATCATTCACCACCAGCTTCTTGTAGACACCGGCGCGCATGTCCTGCAGCACCATCTCCTGGCAACCTTCGCCCTGACCCAGCGAGTTGCCTATGGCAGACACATCGACGCCCATCAGTTTCAGCTTGGTGCTCATATCCGCTCCGCTGAACCGGCTGTCACCGCCAAGAATCTGGTCTGCCGTAATACGTGCCATGCTGTAACCCGGTGCCACCAGCCCAAAGATTCGCTGCTGCCACAGGGCGCATTCTCCGATGGCGTAAATATCCGGATCGCTGGTCTGGCAGGCATCGTTGATCACAATGCCGCCGCGCTCGCCGATCTCCAGACCACACTGGCGCGCCAGCGTATCCTGCGGCCGGATACCGGCAGAGAAGACGATCACATCCACTTCCAGCGGCTCATGGTCGCTGAAGTTCATTCTGTGAAAAGCGGTTTCACCATCAGTGATCGCCGTAGTAGCACGCTGAGTGTGGACCTGCACACCCAACTCAGACACTTTGCTTTTCAGCAGCGCACTGCCTGCATCATCAATCTGCACCGGCATCAGCCGGGGCGCAAATTCCACCACATGGGTTTCCAGACCCAATAAACGCAATGCGTTTGCCGCTTCCAGCCCGAGCAGGCCACCGCCCACTACGGCACCGGTTCTGGCACCGGCACAGGCGGTTTTGATGGACGACAAATCATCCAGGGTACGGTAGACAAAGCAGTTGTCCCGGTCGCTGCCCTGCACAGGCGGCACAAAGGGGAATGAACCGGTTGCCAGCACCAGCTTGTCATAGGCCAGCTGGGTATCGCTGGCGAGTGTCACTCTTTGCTTGTCGCGATCGATAGCCACAACCTGCTCACCGAGCAGCAACTCAATGCCATTGTCCTGATACCACTGCTCACTGCTGAGCAGCAGATCCTGATGTTCGCTGCCGGAAAACAACGATGACAGATGCACCCTGTCGTAAGCGACAAAGCGCTCTTCACCCAACACAATGATCTGATAACGCTGATGAGCGTTCTTCGCCACCAGTTGTTCAATAAGGTGATGGCCGACCATGCCGTTGCCCACCACCAGTAATTTTTCTCTTTGCATCAACATAATACTCTCCTGCACATTCGCGATGTCACTGCTGCGCCCGATCAGGCCACTTTCTTGTTGCTTTTCTTGTCCGGGATCGGCTCCACTTTGCGTTGTTTCTCATAAAGGAAACGCAGCACGCTTTGTCTCAGCCGCTGATAAACCGGATCATCGGCCAGCGCGACCCTGTCCCTTGGTCGCGGTAAATCGATATCCAGCACCTCACCGATCGTCGCCGCCGGGCCGTTGCTCATCATCACGATGCGGTCTGACAGCAGCACCGCCTCATCAACGTCATGGGTGATCATAATGACGGTGTTATTCAGCTCGGCCTGAATTGCCATCAAAGCATCCTGCAGATGCGCCCGCGTCAGCGCATCCAGCGCGCCGAAGGGCTCGTCCATCAGCAGCACTTTAGGCTGCATGGCCAACGCCCTGGCAATGCCGACCCGTTGTTTCATCCCACCGGAAATTTCATCCGGCCGCTTGTCGTGGGCGTGATCCATCTGCACCAGTTGCAGGTAATGCATCACTTCATCACGGATCGCGGCCGACGCTTTGCCTTTGCAGGCCTGCTTCACCGCCAGTTCGACGTTCTGGTACACCGTCAGCCAGGGCAGCAAAGCATGATTCTGAAACACCACAGCCCGCTCAGGGCCCGGACCGTCAATTTCACGGCCTTCCAGGATCACCCCGCCGTCAGTTGCATCGAGCAAGCCCGCAACCAGATTAAGCACAGTGGATTTACCACACCCTGAGTGACCAATCAGAGAAATGAACTCTCCTTTATTGATGGTGAAGTTGACGTCTTTCAGCGCCACAAACTCGCCGTTTGGCGTCGGAAATCGCATTCCCAGATAACTGAGCAATAAATATTCGCGTGACATGGTTCTCTCCTTGTCTTCAGCTGACTCAGCGCAGGCTCAGCTGTTTATTCCATGAAAAATGTCGTTGCAGGCTGAGCATGCCGCGATCGAGCAGCAAACCAATAAAACCTATGGTCACAACGGCCACCATGATTCTGCCCAGTGATGCTGAGCTGCCGTTTTGAAACTCATCCCAGACGAACTTGCCCAGCCCCGGGTTTTGCGCCAGCATTTCAGCGGCGATCAGTACCATCCATGCCACACCGAGTGACAAGCGCAGACCGGTGAAAATCATGGGCACAGCAGACGGCAGCACTATGGTTCTGACATGCTGCCAGCGCGACAGCTTGAGCACCCGGCTGACGTTGAGCAGATCGTTATCGACCGCTGTGACGCCCACAGCCGTATTGATCAAGGTCGGCCACAGGCTGCACATCGCAACGGTAAACAGTGAATTGAGAAAAGACTTAGATACCAGCGGATCGTCACTGACATAGAGCGCACTCACCACCATAGTGACGATGGGCAGCCAGGCCAGCGGCGACACCGGTTTTAACAGCTGAATCACAGGGTTAAAGGCCGCGTACAGGCTCTTGTTCAGCCCCAGCACGATCCCGGCAGGAATGGCTAAAGCAGAAGCCAGCAGGAAACCGGCGGCCACTGTCAGCAAACTGGTGCCAATCTGATCAAAGAAAGTCGGTTTACCTGTGTACTCACGGGTTTTCACCTCTGCCTGCGGATTTTGCGCCAGCGTGGCCGCATTGCGTTTTTCCTGACGCTCGTAGAACGCGGCTTCGCGGCTGCGTTCACGCTGATGTTCGTCCACCAGACCGCTAAATTGCTGCCAGGTCTGCGCGGGACCAGGTAAGGTTCCCAGCGAGGTATTGACCTGACTGGCCGCCAGATGCCAGATCACCAGAAAGACAAGCAGTCCCAGTGCTGGAAAAGCCAGTCCGCGACTGAAATGAATCACCTTGGCCGGTTTCGGGATAGCCGGTAATGTGAGAATCGATGCCATGAGCGGTACTCCTTACAGTGTGTCGTCGCCTTTCAGACCAATCGCGAACTTGTTGAGGTAGGCATTGGGCTGTTGGCCATCAAAAGTGATCTGATCGATAAAACCTTGCTGCGGAGGACGGAAACCGTCTTCCTGATCAAAGTCAGGAAAATCGGCCGCAGTCAGCTTGCCTTCTTCGATTAAGGCTTCAGCGGCCTGACGGTAGATATCCGGGCGGTAGACTTGTCTGGCGATCGACATATACCAGTCATCAGATTTCGCTTCAGGGATCTGCCCCCAGCGACGCATCTGGGTCAGAGTCCAGACGGCATCACTGTAATACGGATAGGTGGCGTGGTAGCGGAAGAACACATTGAAATCCGGCGCCGGGCGGATATCGCCTTTTTCATATTCGAAGGTGCCCGTCATACTGTTGGCAATCACCTTGGCATCTGCCCCCACATACTGGCTGCGGGCGAGTAAGGCCACCGCTTCTTGCCGGTTGGCATTGTTTTTTTCGTCAAGCCAGTGAGCAGCCCGGATCAGGGCTTTCACCACACGAATATGGGTATTGGGATAGGCATCTGCCCAGGCTTTGCTGACCCCGAACACTTTCTCCGGGTTGTTACGCCAGATGTCGTAATCGGTAATCACCGGCACGCCTATACCTTTGGATACGGCCTGCTGATTCCAGGGTT
Source organism: Photobacterium sp. WH24 (assembly GCF_019204055.1). Lineage (NCBI taxonomy): Bacteria > Pseudomonadati > Pseudomonadota > Gammaproteobacteria > Vibrionales > Vibrionaceae > Photobacterium > Photobacterium sp. WH24. The sequence goes on from NZ_JAGSOZ010000013.1 coordinate 28,010, forward strand.
CGCCGACGCTGTACCCCTGAATGGTCGCGGCCTCCAGCGTCGCGGGCATTTGCGGCGGTGGAGTGACGCTCAGCAGCACATCAGCCTGACGCTGGCCGCTGTTATCGCCGTGGGCCGGATCGTAATACCCCGGATGTATTCCCCCGGCAGCTAACCAGTAACGCAGCTCATAGTTGTGTGTGGAGACAGGAAACACCATGCCCATGTTGAACGACTTACCTTGCGCCTGATACGAGGCAATCACAGGTTTAAGCACGCTGGCACTGATTGGGTGCCGGGGGGTGCCGTTGTCTGTTTTCGCTATGTTCGGCTTGATCGCGTCCCAGACGTTATTGGCAACCGTAATGGCATTGCCGTTGAGATCCATGCTGAACGCCGTGATCACTTCCGCTTTGGTCCCTATACCTACGGTGGCGCCAATCGGCTGTCCGGCCAGCATGTGGGCGCCATCCAGCTCGCCGTCAATCACTCTGTCCAGCAGCACTTTCCAGTTGGCCTGAGCTTCCAGTGACACGTACAGGCCTTCGTCTTCGAAGAAGAAGTTTTCATACGCCACGGCCAACGGGGCCATATCGGTCAGCTTGATAAAGCCGAACTTCAATTCATCTTTTTCCGGCGGACCTACCTGGGCCTGTGCCGACAGCGATATCAGACTGGCACTTGCGATGCCGGCTATCATCCATCGATTGATCGATTCCATATCCAAACCTCTTCCATAGATAAAAAACAAAGCGTTAAAAACAAAAAACGCCGCTCTCCCCGAAAGGAGCAGCGACGTTGCTGTATTGATCAATTTTTTCAGTGGCGCGTGACGTTAGCGCGGGTTTATACCGGCTAGACCACCTTACCTTTAATTCACCAGTCTCTGCTCTGTAGATCCCCGCCTACGCGGGGATGACAGGCTAATGCCACCGGCATTCTCTCGCTCTCTCGTCATTCCCGCGCAGGCGGGAATCCATTAGCGTATTACCGGGTCATAAACGGTTCAGGCTCAGCAGCAGGTTTTTCGCAATCTGGCCTAAACTCTGGCTGTTGTGCATGGCGGCCTCACGAAGCAGGCGATAGGCTTCTGCCTCATCCAGCCCCTGATGCTTCATCAGCAGTCCTTTGGCCTGCTCCACCAGCCGCCTGTCCTCAAGGCGGCGATTCAGCGTCGCCAGCGCATTTTCCATCTGACTCTGGCTGTCCCTGACCTGGCATGCCCTTTCTACCCATACACTCAGCGCCGTTGCTGAGTCCGCCGGTAAAAGCACATAGCCATTAGGTGCAGGGAGCCGGTCGATATCCTGATGCTCAAGCTGCCGGAGCAGTACCACCAGCGGCCACCGTTGGCTGTCTGCATGGTCTACCAGCATCCTCAGCTCGGCATCAGCTCTGGCCCAGTTGATCACCAGTGCACTGCCCTGCGTCTGTGCCGTCAGTGCCGCAAGCTGGCTGAAGCGACAACCGATAACATTGTCATATCTGGCCGCCAGTTCGCCGGTCAGCTTTGCCTGTTCCCGGGTACAGTCGCTGCAAACCAGTATCTGACTGATGTCTTTATGGCTGGCGGCAACTTGCTTTCGATCTGACTTTTCTGGCTTGGCCATTGGCCTGTCTTCCTTGTACACAATGGTTCAACACGCATTCATACATAAAGAAGCAAGCAATCAGCCACTTAGTCAAAATCAGCCGTAAAATACCTCTTTAGGGTTAGTCTCAGCGGCATCGTTGCAGTTAAGTGCTTGATTCAGGGTTGCACGCAGTTCAACCACATCGCCGATAATGAGTAATGCCGGAGACTGTCCTTTTAACTCCTGCCCCAGTTTGGTGAGCTTGCCCAATGACGACACATGGACTTTCTCCTCCGGCGTGCAGCCTTTAATGACCACAGCCAGCGGGGTGTCCTTGCTGAGGCCACCCAGTGTCAGGCCGCTTTGGATCTCTCTGGCCTGCTCAAGCCCCATATAAAAGACTATGGTTTGCCCCGCGCCGATTAACTGCGCCCAGGCAGGTAACGCGCCGGACACCACATGGCCGGTGACCAGAGTGACTGAACGGGACATTTCTCTGTGCGTCAGCGGGATAGAGGTGGATGCCGCGCAGCCAATGGCAGCGGTAATGCCGGGCACGAAATCAAACGGGATTGCCTCTGCCGCCAGCGCCAGCCCTTCTTCCCCGCCTCGGCCGAAGATCAGCGGGTCGCCGCCTTTCAGGCGCACCACATAGCGGCCTTGTCTGGCCTGCTCTATCAGTACCTGATTAATGGCTTCCTGCTTCATGCTGGGCTGGCCGCAACGCTTACCCACATAGATACGCTCAGCATCCGGGTTCGCCATCGCCAGAATGGCATCGCTGACCAGGCGGTCATACACCAGCACTTCTGCCTGCTGGATGGCCTTGAGGGCTTTTAAGGTCAGCAGTTCAGGATCGCCCGGCCCCGCTCCCACCAGACTGACGGAAGGGCGACGCGGCACTGACTGGAGCCGGGTTACCGTCGCTGCGCTGTGTGTCGATATCATTGGTTTTACTGTACTCATACCTGTTCTCCTTCCGTCACTGCTTCTTCCGTGTTCACTTGCGTCTGTCTGAGCAGCGCCTTTACTTCGCCAAGGCAAGACCCGCAGTTAGAGCCGCATTTCAGTTGCGCCTGCAATCCCGCCAGGCTGGTCAGTCCATTGCGCTCAATGGCTTGTACAATCTGTCTGTCCGTTACCCTGAAGCAGCTGCACACCAGTTTTGAGGGGGCCTGTCCCTGCATCGCCAGTGCCAGAAAAGCACTGACCGAAAACGCCTTATCAAACAAGCCGGTATAGGGCTGGGGATCAGACCGGAGTGGCTGCTCGCTCACTAGGCACATGGCGGTTAACCGGCTGTCGGCTGTCATCAGAGCCGTCCAGTCGCCGTTACCTGTACCGTCCATCACCAATGCCTGCGGCGTGATGCCATACAGATGGGATTTAGACAGCGGCGTGCGGCAGGCAAAGCGCCAGATATTGATCGTTTCTCCGGTCTGGAAACTGAGGAAATCTGTCTCAAACGGCGGTGGCAGCGCGCCCATCCAGATCCCGTAACTGGCTGCCCGGGCCGGTGACAGCGTCACAGCCGCCGATTTAAAGGCAGGCTGGCCCGACACGGGATCAACCTCAGGCGCAACCATCTGATTGACCCGGCTGGCAAAACCAAATTCCCCTGCCCAGTGCATCGACATGTAGAGCTGGTTTGACGACAGGCCATCATCGACCGCCAGCTTGGCCAGCATGCTGTTGCCGTCATAACCCAGTGACACCAGCTGTCCTTCGCTGAGCTGATATTTACTGGCCGAGAGCGGATGAATATACACAGTCGGCTCCGTTTCGCTTTCGGCCAGCCTGGCTATGTGCCCGGTGCGCGTCATGGTGTGCCATTGGTCGCGCTGGCGTCCGGTATTGAGCCACCAGACGCCGGGCTGGACCTCTTTTTCGCTATGATGAACAGTGATCAGATTGGCGCGGCCGCTGGCAGTCGGAAAGACCCCGTCACTGAACAGGTGTGACTCTCTGCCCAGCGGCCAGCGCTGCGGCTGCCAGTTGGCATATTCGGCATCTGTCATTGACGCTAACGCTGAAATATCAAACAGATAAGGCGAATTTTGGTTAATGCGGCTCAAGGCCGCGTATTCGCGATACACATCCGCCACAGTGGCGAAATCAAACCCGCTGAAGCCCATTTCTTTAGCCACTTCACAGATAGCCCACCAGTCGGCTTTGGCCTCGCCGGGAGGAGGCAAAAACGCCCGCTGACGGGAGATCATTCTTTCAGAGTTTGTCACCATGCCGTCTTTCTCGCCCCAGCCGGCCGCCGGCAGCAGCACATCGGCAAATGCCGTCGTGTCCGCTTCCGGTGAAATATCAGACACCACCACGCACTCACAGCGCGCCAAGGCTTCCGCCACTTTGCAGCTGTCAGGCAAAGACACCACAGGATTGGTCGCAATAACCCAGACAAACTTGATCTTGCCCTGATGAATAGCCTCAAACAGCTCAACCGCTTTAAGCCCGGGTTGAGTGGCCATATTCGGCGCCTGCCAAAAATCGCCGACTGCTGAGACAGATTGCGGATCAAAGCCTCTGTGAACCGCCAGCTGATTTGCCAGCCCGCCGACTTCACGGCCGCCCATGGCGTTGGGTTGCCCGGTCAGCGAGAATGGTCCGGCCCCCGGTTTACCGATTCGCCCGGTGGCCAGATGGCAGTTAATAATCGCGTTGGCTTTGTCGGTGCCGTTGGCCGACTGATTAATACCCTGACAAAACAGGGTCAGGGTACGCGGGGAATCTTTGAACATCGCATAAAAAGCGTTGAGCTGCTCCCGGCTCAGTCCCAGCGTCTCAGCGCAGCGAGCCAGACTGTAAAGGTCACGGCTGATTTCAGCTTTCAGCGACGCAAAGCCCTCACAATGCCTCGCGATAAAATCGTCATCCAGCGCATGATGATCAGACAAATAACGCAACAGGCCGTTAAACAACAGCACATCGCCGTCGTTCGCAATCGGCAGATGGAGATCGGCCTGCTCCGCCGTTGTCGTGCGCCTGGGGTCGATCACGACCAAACGCAGATCCGGGTTTGCTTCACGGGCCTGCTGAATACGGCGAAACAGTACCGGGTGCGTCCAGGCGGTATTGGCACCGACGATGACGATAAGATCCGCTTTTGCGATATCGTCATAATGAACCGGTACCAGATCTTCACCGAATGCCCGGTTATGCGCCGCTACCGCCGAGGACATACAGAGCCGTGAATTGGTGTCGATATTGGCTGTACCAATAAAGCCTTTCATCAGCTTGTTGGCGACATAGTAATCTTCTGTCAGCAACTGACCGGAGACATACATAGCCACACTGTCCGGGCCGTATTTGGCAACCGTCTCCTTCAGCTTCTGTGCGATAGCGCCGGTGGCAGCAGACCAGCTGACTTCCTTGTCCCCCAGGCGCGGATACAGCAGGCGATTGGGTATGTTCAGGCTTTCTTTCAGCGCAGATCCTTTGACGCAGAGCGCCCCATGATTGGCAGGGTGAGAGACATCACCAACTATTTCAGGCTGCTTGGTCAGGCTGCCGGGCTGAAACTTGCCTTTCACCGCCACACCACAGCCTACACCACAATAGGGACAGGCAGATTTCACTGCTTCACCTTGCTTACATCCTGCAACCTGACCGGCTGTGTTGCTCATATTCTTCTCCTTCGCGTCCCGCTTAGCGCCGGTTTCAGGCATAAAAAAAGCCACGCCCCCGGGAGAGGACGTGGCTGCAATGCCTAAAACCAAAGTATCAAGTGTTGAATGTCGTGTACTTTGGTTGTATTGCATCTTGTGTGCCAGTTTTCATCAAACAGCCAAAGTTGTTTTATTTCAGATGATTACCGCTGATAACACCACCACCACATGATGTCGCGCAGGTTAAGACAGCCAATCTTAGTGCACAACTGCACTGAGTTGGGGAGCCCCTTAGCCAAGCCGCGCCTGCCGCTGCCTGAACCACACCGGGCCGAACGTGTTGAACAGGGTCGCCAGTACAATCAGGCTGACACCCACCACTTTGTTCCACACCAAAGTCTGCTCAAAGAAGCTGATCTGCCAGATGAAAGCAAACAGCAGGTTGGTCAGAATAAGGGGCGCCAGGCTGGAGCCGGATTCCACCAGGCGGTAGGCTTTGACCCGAAAGACCTGAGTATTAACGATGCAAACGGCCAGCAACAGCAACGAGGGTAACAGCAGCGATTGCAGATCGGTTAACTGCTGCCAGCTGGCTGCCAGCCTGTCAGTGCTGTGGGTAAAGAGAACCAGCGGCAGCAACATCAGACTGGCGAGCGTAAAGCACCAGGCATTTAAGCCAAAGGCCGACATGCTCCCTTTACTCACCCGGTACAGGCTGACCTGGGATCCGGCATTGAACACCCCCGCCGCTACCCCGATGATCAACTCCGGCCGCAGGGCATAACCGCCGGCATTACCTGCCATTAACACCACCCCTAAAAAGGTGATCATCAGATTCATGACTGTCATCGGCGGAATCCGGGTGTGAAATAACAGTTTTTCTAACACAGGAATAAACAGCGGACCGGTACTGAACAGCACCACAGTTTCCACCAGACTCAAATGGCTCAGTGAAAAGAGGAAACATAGCTGAGCGGCAGCAACGCAAAAGGCTCGGATCCCCAGTGACTGCCAGAGCTTTTTGCTGTCGGGTACGGCCCACTGAGTCAGCGACATCAGCCACATCAGTAACACGGCTGGTATTGAGAATCGCAGAAAACTGAGCATTTCTATGCTGATCTGATCACTTAACAGTTTGGACACCAAACCGTTTACCGACAGACTGAAGGTGGAAGCCAGCATGAAAAAAAGAGGGCGCAAATCTGTTGTCATTAAGTACTCCTTAGCTGGTGAGGAGTCTAACGAGGTTACAAATGATAAAAAAGCGAATAATATTAACCAAAACTGTTAGAAAAACTTACAGATGAGAAAACTCGTAGCACTGAAATCACTCTATGCTTTTGTAGCAGTGGCAGAAACGGGCAGCATGACTGACGCCGCTGAAGTCCTGCATGTCAGTCATTCGGCTATCAGCCAGGCGATAAAGTCACTGGAAAACCAGCTTGGCCTGCCGTTGTTCCAGCGGGTGGGCCGCCGGGTGGAGCTGAACCGAAATGGCCGCAAATATTACCGCCAGGTGGCTCCGGCACTCGAACAGATAGTGTCAGCCGGTGAAGCCTTGCAGCAGCAGAACCCGCACCGGCTGACACTGAACATGGTGAACTCGCTGGCGCTGCACTGGTGGATCCCCAGAGTGCCCGATTTTCAGGCTCTGGCGCCTCAGATTGATATTCGTATTTCTACCCTGACCCATGTGTTTGATCTCGACAAAGAGGGGGTAGACGTTGCTTTGATCCACGGCCGTTCGGATGACTGGCAAGGCTATCATTGCGAAAAACTCGGTGACGACCAATTGATCCTGGTTTGCGCGCCGTCACTCATCGATACCGGCAGTGCTCTCAGCGCAGACGCCATGCTGTCGGCCCATCACCCCATTTTTGTCACCAACCCAAGGCGTGAGAACGACTGGCAAATCTGGTGTCAGGCCAATCAGTTGCCGGTGCCGGCACAGCGCCACAACCTTTGCTTTACCGCTTCGATCCAGGCGGTGCAGGCAACGCTGAGGGGATTGGGTATTTTGGTCACTCATCGCCTGTTTGTCAGAGATGAAATCAGGCAGGGACTGCTGACAGAAATCGGCCCGTCGGTGCGCAATCCATACCAGTCCTACTATTTTGTCTGCCAGAAAGATAAGCTTGTTCAGGAAAGCGTATTGACGCTGCGGGCCTGGCTGCATCATGAATTCCGGCTGGCCAGTGCATAAAACACTGGCACCGATTACTCTTCTTCCGCCAGCAGCAGGTAATCTGAGAACAGGAAGTTGCCTAACAGCATTGACTGATTTTCAGCGCCATCGAAATAATCCAGATAAAAGCGCACCAGTACATAGCCGGGAGAATCCCCCTGACCGAGATCTAAAATGTTGAGGGGGATTTCCAGCGCTTTGTCCTGCTGATGCTGAAGTACGACAGGCTCGGCCAGAATCACAGTCTCATCATTCTCCGGCCCCAGGCTCATCCCTTGTGCGGGAACCGTGAGCCTTGGCGGTACATGCTCGCCGGGATAACCCGTCTGGGCCGGGGACGTGACAACAAATACCCGCTCACTGCGCACACCATTCAGGGTCGCCTCCCTTGCCCCGTTGTTGGTAAAGCTGAAACGCAGTGTGGGCTGCAACCCGGCATTCACCTCATCTTCTATATAAGCCACAGGTTGGGGTAAATCACTCAAAGGCAGGTTGGATAACTTTCCCAGTTCGTCGTAGCGGTAGTAATGCTGCTCACCGTCATCATGGATATAAATATCCAGCCGTGACAGCAAACTGCCTTTGGCGTCCGGATCGCGTTTGATATGGTATATGTACAGCGCATTCTGGCGCGTATTCGCCTGTAGCAGCCCTTCAACCACCAACTGAGAGGGCGAGGCAAACTGCTTCATCTGATCCGTATGCTGAAGATAACCGGGATCGCCGCATAATAACCAGGGAGGCATGATGGCTGACCAGCGCTGGCACTCACCAGACATGGGATCTTGTTCAGTCGACGTCTCTCGCTCAGCAATCAGGGCGTTATACTCTTTCTGACTCATGATGATCAGTTCGGGCAAAAGGAACACCGACTTTTCGCCCGAAAACGGCGCCAGTTCAATGCCGGAAAGGTGCAACTCAGCCGGGCGGGTGTTATGTGTGTAAATATTAAGTACAACAGCACCCAGGATCATAGCGAGCAACAGCGGCAGTATGAACCTTAACAACAGATTTTTTTTGGTCATGGCGACAACTCAGCAATCAGCACCAGGAGATTGTGCTAAGTATAGCCTTCATGCGGGTACTATTATTTGCGGCTCTGACCGTTACGCTCGCTGAACCAGTGCCGCGATAGATTCGCCGGAATAAATAACACCTTGTTTCTTCAGGTACGTATCACAAAATCACACGATAAAAGGCAAAACCCGCATTCAATTATGAGCAGAAGGGCATACTCAGTCGCTCATTTAACCTATATTAGAGCACTCAACGGCACCTTTATGTTCCTGTCCTGTATCATCACCAGTCAGGAACTTCATCAGGTGGCAACAGTCGAATGCTTTTGTGCGACTGTATAACAGATGTATTTTTTCTAAATCTAAGGATGCTGACTATGTGGCAACTCTCCGATCTGGCTCCCCTGCTGTCTGACCATGACGGTTGGGAGGTCGACGTACAGGGTCAGGCGTTACTGATCCATAATGAAGACAACATTGAAGCTTTTCTGGCGGTTTCAGGTGAGCAGATTCTGGTTGAAGTCTTATTATTTGACGCCGGACAGGTGAAAGACACCGATGCACTGAACCGTGAAATACTGCGTACACATAAAATGTTCCCGCTGTCGACCATAGGTATCAACGCGATCAACGGCAATGACTATTACGTTGCCTTTGGTTCACTGTCTTCCCAGTCAAAAGCAGAAAGCGTTGTGATTGAAGTCGCCACGCTTTTCCGTAATGTTGAAGCCTTTATTGATTTGTACCAGGACTTCCTCAAGGAGCAAACGGCATGAGTGTCTGGAAAAAACTCTTCACCGCAATGAAAGGCGGTGCCAACGAAGCCGCAGAAGCCGTCGCAGACAGCCAGGCGCTGCGTATTCTCGATCAGGAAATCCGTGAAGCCAAAGCGGAACTGCGCCGCTCTGATGAGGCACTGGTTGGCATAGTAGCCAAACGTAAACTGTCTCAGCAAAAAGTGGAAAGCTTTAATCTGGGGATCACCGAATACGAAGCCTATGCCCGTAACGCGATGGAAAAAGGCCAGCAGGACTTAGCGCTGGAATGTGCACAGAAAGTCGCCAACCTGCGCAATGAACAGCAGGCAGAACAGACGTATCTGGATCAGTTCACTCAATCCGAGCAGACACTGAGAACCAACATTGCCCAGGCCAAAGATAAACTTCGTCAGCTAGAGCAACAAGTGGATGTTGTAAAAGCCAATGAAGCGGTGCAAAAAGCGCAGTCTGCGGTGTCATCCGGTCATGTTGGTGCCAATGCCAAAATGCATACCGCAGCTTCGTCGCTGGAGCGTCTCAAGCAGCGTCAGGCAGAAAAAGCCGCTCAGCTGGAAGCTTCTGCGGAAATGGCAGCCGAACAATCAGGCAGTGCGCTGGACAAGAAACTGGCCGACGCCGGAATCAAGAGCGGGGGCACAGCCTCTGCCGAAGATGAACTGGCACGCATTCTTGGTCGATAATAAGCGGTAACTCCGGGGGCTGAGGTCATTGCTGTGGCTGCTCAGCCCTTAGGATTGAGGAGAAATGCATGTCTATCTGGTTGTTGGTCCGCCGTTGGGCCCATCAACAATTCAATCAACTCAATGGCCGAAATCTGCTCATTACGCTGCTGTGCTATGTCGGCTTATCCTGGCTACTTCTTGAACTTGCGGGTGAGCAGGCGCTTACACACTCATTGACTCACTTTTTCTACTATCTTGTCGTGACGGCTTCTACCGTCGGCTACGGTGATTATTCCCCGGCAACTCAAGCCGGAAAGTGGGTGGTCGCCCTGTTCGTCATTCCGGGCGGTTTGGGTCTGTTCGCCATCGGGATTGGCCGCCTGGCTACGCACTTTATTAGCTATTGGAAAAGTGGCTTGCTCGGAAAACGGAGAATTAACGTGGAGAACCATATTCTGGTACTCGGCTGGAATAACCAGCGAACCTTGCACCTGATTAAAATGCTGCAGCACGAAGAACGACAGCGTCGCCATATTGTGCTGTGCGTGCGCCCTGAAATGGAAAACCCGTTGCCGGGTGAGATTGATTTTGTACGTGTTGTCAGCTTTACTGACACCGCTGACATGGACAAAGCCGGTGTCAGCACAGCAAGCTGTATCATCATAGATAACGAGCAAGACGATGTGACGCTGGCGGCGGCACTGTATTGTTCAAGCCGCAATCCCGATGCGCATTTGCTCGCCTACTTCACGGATGAAGGACTGAGCGACTTGCTGAAATCACATTGCCCCAAAGCCGAATGTATTCCGTCCGTGGCGGTGGAAATGCTGGCCAAGGCCGCTGTCGATCCGGGTTCCAGCGAACTGCACCATGAACTGCTGAGTACCCATCACGGCATGACCCAGTATGCGGTACGCTTTCCTGAGACCGCTTCCCCGACACAAGTCAGCCGACTGTTTACCCTGTTCAAAGAAGAACACGAGGCCACTCTGATAGCCATTGATCGCGGGCTGGGTGTGGAATTGAATCCGCCGCTGGATCTGGCCGTATTACCCGGTGCCAACCTGTTCTATATCGCCGATGAACGTGTCAATGATTTCAACTGGCCGTCTTAAACCGGCAAGGAGTAGCTATGTTCGACTGGTTAAAAAAACGCAAGCAAGCCGCAACCACTGAGCCGACAGCCCCCGAGCTCATCGGTCTTCGTTTAGGCGGTGCCTTTGAGCTGGATGATTTGAAACTGCGTCTTACCGAACCGTCTCTGATGATTGAAGGGGCTGCGCGTACCCAGCTCATCCAGGCTGTTGGGGAAGTCTGGCTGGACGAACAAACACGCCTGGTACGCTATTACACCGATGACGAAGGCTTTGTTCAGGTGCTGACCCACGGTGCCGGTGATGCTGATGTCAGCGAGGTAAAACTGTTTTACTTCTATGACAGCAAACCTGTCGATACAGACAGTGAATGGCAGCATTTACTGGACAAAGGGATAGTCAAAGGCCAGTGGCAACTGGAAGACTTCACTTATCAACAAGTGTGGGAAAACAGTCGCCCTGTTGCTATGACAGAGAAAACCTGGCTGCAGAACGGGACGGCCAGCTCTACCGATCAGTTTGTCATGGTGTACGAGCGAGACGCAGAAGCCGGGATGAAAGAAGTGCTTCTGGTGTCTGCAGAAGAGAAAATATTCAACAACAGAGCTGAACGCAGCCTGGTGTTGAGCACAGGATTTGACCTCAGCCCGACAGATTTTAAACTTATTGGCTGAGTCAGATAATAACCACTAAACATTTATAATTTCAGGGATTTCCATGGATCTTTTGACACAATCACTCGCCGGGCTAGGCTCATTTGTCGCTTATTTTGCTATCTCTATCGTGTTCTTAATGCTGTTCAAAGTCATCTTTGTCCGCATTACTCCTTATGACGAATGGAAACTGGTCAAAGAAGAAAAAAACACCGCAGCAGCCATTACCCTTGCCGGTTCAATTCTGGGTTACGCACTGGCGATTTCTGGTGCTGCCAGCAACTCAGTGAACTTCATTGACTTTGCTATCTGGGGTGTCGTGGCATTACTGGCGCAGATGCTTGCCTATGTGATTGTCCGGGTTGGTTTCATGCCCCGTATTGCCGAGCGCATTGAAGCGGGAGAAATTCCTGCCGGCCTGCTGATGGCTGCCACCTCAGTGTCAGTTGGCCTGCTCAATGCGGCCTGCATGACCTATTAAGGGGGACTGTCATGAAACGGACTAAAGACGTCAATCTTTCCGGCATGCGAAAACAATGGCGTCCCTTTGCCATTGCGCCTGTTACCGCTGCCATTACAGCGGGATTGCTGACAGGTTGCAGCGATCCGCAGGAAGATGCCGTGATCTACCATACGGTCAATGACTGTAAAGATGACAACCCGGGCTATTCCGAACAGTGTGAAGCGGCCTATCAGAATGCACTCAAGGAAGCTGAGCGCACGGCACCGAAATACAAAAACTTGCAAGAGTGTACCACTGAGTTCGGAACGAACTCTTGCATGAAATCAACGGAAAACAACTGGTTCATGCCTGCAATGGCCGGCTTTATGTTTGCCCGATTGCTGGACAGTAACCGCGGTTACTACAGCCAGCCAATGTTCAGCTCCTACTATCCGGGCAGCCGTTATTACGGCCGCTGGACCACTTCCGACGGCTACGACTACGGTTCATACCGCTATAAAAAGTCAAAGATCAAAGTCGGCCCGGAGCAGATGAAACCCAAGCCTACCGTCAGCCGCACCATCTCGCGCGGGGGCTTTGGCTCCAGTGCTGCAGCAAAATCCAGTTGGGGCAGCTCTTCCAGCCGGAGCTGGGGGGGATAATAGGTTCCGACTTGATCCAGAGCGCCGACAGGCGCTCTTTTCATTAAAACTTACAGCTCAAAACAATCGTCCACGAATTTTTATCAGCCACCCCCAAACTGATATATTTTCCTTAATAAACAACAATATATATTAACACTTAGAGCATAAACGCAAAAACAGACCAAGATCACACTTTGAACACTAAGCAAAATATTGATAATATCCTCACGTTTTTCATAAGCAGAAAATCTGAAATACCTGCTTTACATGAGGTCTAGACGCAGTATTTTGCGTCCAACATGGCCTATTTCACTGTCCGTTAAATTGATCTACATCAATTTTCACTAAGGCCTCTGCCACTATCATGGCGCTCCCCTAATCGGACATAGCAACCGTAAGATTTGAAGGATTTATGGAAATTAAGTCAGATTTAAATAAACCGGTATTTTTTACCTCGGCAATTTTCATTGCCGCGCTCTCTTTTATAGGTGTGATGTGGCCGCAAGCCATGGAATCCTATTTTAAAAACATTCAAGGCTGGATCATCACACAGGCTAGCTGGATCTACATCCTGGCTGTAGCCATCTTTTTGATTTTCCTCATTCTGGTCATGTTCAGCCGCCTGGGTGATATCAAACTGGGGCCCGATCACTCCGAGCCTGATTACAGCTACAGCTCCTGGCTGGCGATGCTGTTTTCCGCTGGCATGGGCATTGGCCTGATGTTCTTTGGCGTCGCAGAGCCAGTCATGCACTTCACATCTCCCCCGGTCGGTGATCCGCAATCGGTAGAAGCGGCACGTGAAGCCATGAAGATTACTTTTTTCCACTGGGGACTGCATGCCTGGGGGATCTACGCGCTGGTGGCACTGGCGATGGCCTACTTTGCGTACCGCCATAAACTGCCACTGCTGCCACGCTCTGCCCTGTACCCTATCCTTGGCGACAAAATCTATGGCCCTATCGGTCATGTGATCGACATTTTTGCCGTGATCGGTACGCTGTTTGGTGTGGCTACCTCTTTAGGCTTTGGTGTGGTGCAGGTCAACGCAGGTTTCAACTATCTGTTTGATATGCCACAGAACACCACAGTCCAGGTGCTCCTGATTGCCGCCATCACCCTGATTGCCACCGTCTCCGTTGTCATGGGCCTGGACGGCGGTATCAAGCGTCTGTCGAACATCAATATGTTCCTGGCCGTTCTGCTGCTGGCCGTTGTCATCATTGCGGGTCCAACCGCTCTGATCATGAAGTCTTTTGTACAGAACACCGGGGCCTACCTGAGCGATATAGTCAATAAAACCTTCAATCTCTATGCATACGAGCCGAAGGAAGACTGGATCGGTGGCTGGACCTTACTGTACTGGGGCTGGTGGGTGTCCTGGTCACCGTTTGTGGGTATGTTCATCGCCCGTATTTCACGTGGCCGTACAATCCGCGAATTCCTGGTGGGCGTACTGCTGATCCCATCGCTGTTCGGTTTCCTGTGGTTCACCGCCTTTGGTAACACAGCGATCGATGCCATCATGAATCACGGTGCAACTTATCTGAGTCAGGCGGTGAGTGAAAATGTGCCCGTTGCCCTGTTTAAGTTCTTCGAGCACATGCCTATGTCGACGGTACTGTCAGTCATAGGTGTAGCACTGGTGATCACTTTCTTTGTGAGTTCCTCCGACTCAGGCTCGCTGGTTATCGATACCCTGACCTCAGGCGGTGCGGCTGAGCCACCGGTCTGGCAGCGTATCTTCTGGGCCGTGATTGAAGGTGTGGTGGCCGCTGCGCTGCTGGCTGCCGGTGGTCTGTCTGCCCTGCAAACCATGACCATTGCCAGTGCCTTCCCTATCATGATTCTGATGCTGCTGTTCTGTTACTGCCTGTTCAAAGCACTGCGCAATGACTACATGCTGCAAAACAGTATCCAGACACACAACACCAGCGTGCAGTACACTCAGGCCAGTGTGAGCTGGAAGTCCCGCATTTCGGCCATGGTGAACCATCCGAAGCAGGATGAAGCTGAGAATTTCATGACCTCAACGGCCATACCGGCTTTGAAAAACCTGGTCGAAGAAATGAAACTTCAAGGTCTGGCTGTCAAGCTTCAGGTTTTAGATGAGTCTCGTGTCCGGTTAGTGGTTGAGAAAGAAGATGTGGAAGATTTTGCCTATGGCATTCGCCTGCGCCACTTCGCACTGCCGACCTATGCTAACGAATCGTATGACAATTACTACCGTGCAGAAGTCTTCCTGCTACAGGGCGGCCAGCAATATGATGTGATGGGTTACAACCAGGAACAGATCATTGCTGATGCGTTAACCCAGTACGAACGCCACATGCACTTCCTGCATCTGGCAACGTCGGAAAACATTCAGGAAGAGCCGGCCCTGTCATAAGGTTTCAGCTTTCTGAAAATACTGAAAAAGCCAGCATCGCAACACGGTGCTGGCTTTTTTATATGGGATGTCACTTGATAATAACGTGGTCAGGAGCTTCTTACTTTTTCTTCGCCAAACAAATATTTTTCTTAATTCAGTACCACCAAAGTCTATCGACCAGTCTTAACAAAAAATCCTTTTCCACTTTTTCATTAGTGTGTATTGCTTTCGGCTAACCATGCGATTGCAGAAAGCAGAAAGCTCAGATTAAGATGCGTGAATCTCGATAAGCGGTACACAAAATACGCCGTCAGAGCTTAAGTTGACTAATAATGATGTAGACACCTAAAAGAAGCAGTGAGGAAAAAAATATGCGCTGGAAAACAATGACAGATAAGCGTTGACGTATCCTTCCGCCCATTGCCATTCCGATGAACGCTGGTAGTAAAGCCAATAAAGAAAGGCCGCTGGCAGCAAATGTCAGTATATTTTGCAAAAACAAACCCAGCATCAGCCCGGCAGAGGAAAAGGTGAATAAGATACCCATTGCCTGAACCAATTTTTCTTTGGGTAACCCTGCTGACTGCAGGTAGAACACCCCGGGCACAGCAGAAGAACCCGTGAGGCCGGTAAATATGCCATTACAGGTTCCCATTGCCAGACCAAAAGCATTTTGCCACTTAGCCCGCACAGACAGACGCACATTGAATAAGCCGGTTACAGCGTACAAGCTCAACAAAACACCTAAACAAAAAGACATATAGGCGGTATCAACCATCAGTGCCAGCCAGCAACCGACACCCACTGAAACCGTGGCGGACATGAAAAACAGCCAGTGTTCGCGGCTAAGTGACCGGGCGTGCTTACCGGTAACAGCCTGATAGATATTGGTCAAAAATGCAGGTAATGCGACCATCGACATGGCAGAATGAATGCCAATGACAGTGGTCAGCAAACCCAAAACCACAGGGGGCAGGCCGAGGCCCACCACTCCTTTAATCATGCCAGCAAGCGTAAATACCAGCATGATGATAACGATCGTTGTTGTGTCATACCCCATCAAGCGATCTCTTCTGGCATCAATGGATATACCGATTCAACCCCATACCTGGCAAAATATTCCAGTGCCTCGATCACATCACTGTTTTCCTCCTCGGTAAGCTCCTCAGGTCTGTTCTGCGCAAAGCGGCGAGCCAATCCAAGGATGTCTTGCTTACGATCCTCAATGTAAACCTGCGTATTATCAGCACTTTGTAGCAGCGTATCGAATAATAAAGCCTGCATTTCCTGTGTGTCTTTCACGAATTCAATATCAAAATTGCCAAGCTGTACGAGCACATACCGGCTTTTTTCGCCTTCAGGAGCACCATTGGCAAACCTGTGCTTAACTTGTGACGGTATCTGAAATGCTTTCCCTTTAGGAACCGTAAATAGCTTTCCCAGTTCAGGCAGTTCAATACGGATCATCCCTGCTGAGCAAAAAATCATATCTGAAACCGTCTGATGAAAGTGATAAGGTACCGCTTCATGATCCAGATTAAACAGGCTAACGCGTATCTCGTCCTGATAGTAAAACTCTTTCATTTCCATAATTCCATTTTCCTATATTTATTTTTGGCTTGCTGATTCAGCAACCACAAGTGCCGATTGACCAGTACAAAATACAGACCATTCCTCTGACAACCACATCGCCGCTTCAACAAACGCTGCTGAAAAGTTCCTTTCGTTCTGCCAATATCGAGTCAGCACCCCATAAGACGCAATAAAGGGGGAAGGGATAATCTTTCCCGTTTCCGGATCACGGCACATCACACCATAAGACTCATCACTGTCGAGCATGATCCCCCCAGTGGAATAATGACCTTCCATGTTGGCAAGCAATTCTTCACGCTCTGCTAACGCAGCGACAAGTCTTGACGGATGCAGTGAGAGACGAAAGTCTTGCCCGGATGCACGAATCACAGTATCGACATGCCTTGAAACGTCATGATCATCTTCAATAAACGTTAATTTGTAGTGGTTGTCATGAATGGCAGGGTTAGCAGACGCCTGATAGCCCATTTTTACTGACTCCAACTTTCCGGATTCAAATAAAGCGATAAGCTTTTCTGCATTCGACTGAGGAATAGGTACAGCAATTCGAATAAAGTGGGTATCAAGCTCTTTGTCGTAGATTTCTTTTTCAAACTCATTCAGATGACGATAGAACTTCATTCTGCGAGCCTTAAGAAGAATCGTATGAATCAGGTTATTTTCATGCGGGCACATCACATCAAACCTGAGTTTTTCGTAAGCACTTTTGAACTTTGGTTCTATAATATCCTGCCAACCGATCTTACCGGATGTGGCATCTCTCAGTTCACAATCGATCATGGATAAAATATCAGTCAGACCCAACTTTCTGCCGAGAATCCGTTCAAGCTCACTGAACGAATCTTCCGTAAGGTACTGAAACTGATAATCAACTGATTCCCCCCGCACAGCAGGAAAAAATCCACATCGACTACCAGCCACAATAGTTACAGATGCTTCGTCAGATGCCGGCGTGTAAGCAGTCACATGAGCGCTGTCGGAGTAATGAAACTGCCCTGACTCCGCGAGTGACATTATGGCATCAATCCCACTCGGCCCCATCCCTTTCACAAAACATGTCAGTGTTTTGCCTCGAACGCTTTCAGACCATGACGTCAGACTGGTCCGGAGTTTCGCATAAGGATACGGACTGTTGAGAAACGTATCTGATATCATTGCCCAATCAGTATCTTCAGGCACCCAGTGACCAGTAGAAAGCAGCAGCTTATCTATTCGAGACAGTACTTCTTTGCCACTGCCATCGGAACGTTCAATGACCACGCTAAACTTGCCCGAAAGCCTGTATCCGTCGACCGCGCGGTATCCGTTCAATGATGTGACTTTTATGCCATGGCGACGCGCTTTAAGCACTGTGGCTTTGAAGCGCTCCTCAAGATACACACCAAAGAGTGCTCTTGGATAAAAGGCTTCAGGATCAGGTTCCCACTTACTTAACAACACTGCCGGATGCGTTTCCCGGATAAGAGCCGGAAACTCAGAAGCCAGACGGAGCCGGTTTTCACTCAGCCAGTCATAAAAATCATTCCCGGCAAGCGACATCATCCGGGCCTGGTTATTACAAAGATGGCTGGGTAACAATTCATACGGCGCATAGGGATAACCAGGACCATTCACCGGGCGCTCTTCAATAGTGATGATTTCCACAGACGTAATACGATGCTTGTTATCGATCAAGGCATTAACCAAATGAAAGAATGCAGCCGTTCCGGAAAAACCGGTCCCTACGATACACAACCTTGCTAGATTTGCTTCAGACATAATCTCCCTCTTGAATCATCCCCCGGGAGCAGATTCGCTTGCTTTCGGGGGAAATCCAACCTGAATTTACAGGCTTAACAATGCATTCCTGATGCGCTCAGCGGCTTGACGCAACGTGGACTCAGAACGTCCCGCATTCAAGCGGATAAAGTGCTTTAACTCAGGTACTCCTTCAGCAAAATGAAGGCCACCTATAGAAGCAACCCGCGCACGATCCAAAATAAATTCCTGAGCGCTGCCATATCCCAGCGTTGCTATTTTTTCCCCGTAACCAGAAAAATCAGCAAAGATGAAAAATCCTCCTTCAGGAATCGGCACACGGACTTCCGGTATCGCATTCAATTTTTCTACAAAACCTTCAAGATTTAATCGGGAATTAATCGCTCTGGCTTTGGCAACTTCATCCATACATTCCTGCATTGCGGCATGTGTAGCGACTTGAGCATAGGTTGCTGCAAACGAGTTCAGGTTGACCTGTACTCTAGCCATCATTACCAGTTTTTCCGCCGTACTGCAGATATAACCGACACGATCGCCATGCATCCCGTATGTTTTACCTGGTCCGGAGACAAAAGTGGTGCAGTCTCTCATCGCATATTCAACACCGTTTTCAAAAGTCACAGTGACATTAGAAATCGTGGCCGGGCCGTTAAGAATGTGTGATTCATAAGGGCAATCAAACAGTACTTGAATTGGAGGCTGATTATTTTGCTGACGATGCAGGTTATGCCGTGCGATCACTTCAGATAACGTCGACAGGTCCTCATGTCGGTAAATTTTGCCGGAGGGGTTCAGACAATCGCCAAGAATAACCATTTTGGTGCGATCTGAGATTGCCTGGTCCAGATCTTCCGGTGTGAGGGGGTTGTCATAAAAATCCCTGACCAGAATGCCTTTCATCACCCCCCCATGCAGCTCAATCATATCAGCGTAATGCGGCCAGTTAGGCAGAGGAACTATCACCTCATCTCCCGGGTTTAGCAATGTATGAAAAACCACAGTGATGGCCCCTTTAATCCCTCCTGGAGTCACCATGATTTCATTCTCAGGAGCATATTTAACACCTCTGAGGCGGAAAATACGTTCACTGATTGATTGCCGCAGAAAACCAAACCCAGTGACAGGTGCAAACTCATGAATCGTACGTGGCTGTGTCTGGATGAAGCGTATCACAGCTTCATTGATACGATCGTCAGCCAGATCATCCAGCGTCCCTATACTGAGATCGATCACTTCCTCACCTTCTGGTGCACTGGCATTCAAAGCCGTAATTTTTGCTTTAGTCCCATGTGTGACAGACTCTCGCAACTTCATCGCAGTAGCAGAAAAAACACTCTTAAGCATAGGTATTTTCCCCCTGAGCGATAGGAAACGCGTCTAGCTCTGCTGCCTGACGATACATGGCCAACCACATAGCCTGTTGAGCTTTAAACATTTCTGTTGCCCCGTAGATAATCTCATTGAGATCGCTTTGAGAATGGCAGTTGTTAATCACACAGTTTCTCGCATCTTCTGCATGTCTTTCTTCAACTCCGTTGTCCACATGAGCATTGAAATACACTTCAACTTCATTCTTGTATTGATCTTCTTCAAGATGTGCTCTGCTCAAACGGAATGCTTCTCTGAACGCGGTCAGCATTCTATCTGCATGCGTTTCCAGCGCCATAACGACCCCCAACATGCGTGGATAACTGTCTGTCAACAATGCCTGTATGCGCTCTCGGTATGCCAGGGTTTCAGGAATAATAAATGGACTATTTTTCGCATCCTGTACTTTCAGGGACGCAAGTTCATACTCTGCTGCGCCAAAAAGATTCAGAGCATTTTCCATGAATATTTCATGGCAATGGGCTTTATTCCCCATCCCGGTTTCTTCGCCCAGGATGTACGAAAATAAAATCAGGGTATCCATGTCATTCATCGCCGCAGAACGGGCACAGACCTGTGCAATACCTTTAACGGTCAGCTCAGTTCGGTAAAAAAAGTTTGCTCGGAACAATTCATAACTGGCAGGTGTCCATGGGTGCTTTGCCAGATGCCTGAAGTAACTGTTTTCAAAGATTGAATGGTTTTCCAGATCCGTTAAAAAACTATCCAGCTTGCCAGTGTGCAGATGATTTTCGTTTGACATTTTTGCTCCTTGATTCCACAAATTATCGGGCCTGATTTTTATGAGCCCCTCATCTTGTTAACAAAATAATGCAGAAATGATAACAATTGCACAATACACTAAATGCATAGTCACCTGGTTTGATATTAGTCACATTTCCTATCGGTCAATAAAACAGCAGATCACGACGCCAAAATTGCGCTTTTAAACAATAACGACAACGTGAGACACCTTTACTCACTGAGTCAGCCAGTGCAGGGCACTTAAGATGGGATGAAGAAGAAGTAACAGAACAGGAAGACACCGTTCGTTGAGTTTTTGATTAACGCTGCACGATCTGCCCGGCAGTCTAGCGATGTAGTGACCGAGTCATATAACACATAAGCAGTACCCGAGCTGGATCTTCAGTTTCGGCATCTGAATACTGGCTTTTCTAACCTTTGCACTTTGGCTTGCGATTTCAACCCAGGTCTTGCCTCTTGGTTAATCAAAGACATCCCGCATATCAATGATCGTTGAATTGTTACTTACTACGGTTGGTATACCTAAAATGATCAAGGTTTCCCGGTACGCTCAGCATTCACAATGTTTAGCTCACTGAGTGCTCAGGTGTTTTTGCAGATGCTCAACGAAGATTGTGATTTTTTTAGCCAAATGTTTTCGCCCGGCATAGAAAGCATAAAGAACCAGAGGCTCAGGTTCAGCGTCTAGCTCTATGATCTGCAATGTGCCTGCGTTAATTTCATCGGTACACGATTCCTCAGGCAATATCGCGAAGCCAAGACCTGCCAGCGCACCAAACTTTGCCATGTTGCCACTGTTTACTTTAAATGACGATTTCACACTCTGCGTAAGCAACTGACCGTTTGAATGCCTGAATACCCAGGGGGAACCATTTAGCGCCGTTAAACTACTGATACAAGGCAAGTGGTTCAAATCGGCCAGTTTATGAGGACGGCCATGCTGTCTGATCAAGTCCGGTGCAGCGACCACTGTGCTTCGCAACCTGACTATCTCTTTCGCGACCCAGCTACTATCGGTAATTTTTCCACGGTGATAGCTCAGGATCAGATCGAATCCATCCAGTAAACTCTCTTTAGGGCTCAGGCTGGTTTCACAAGATAGCGATATTGCAGGATGCTCTGCACAAAAAGCCACAACTGCCTTTGCAAGTACCGGGATATCTGGCATCAGGATTCTGAGTTGACCCGTTACCGTTTGAGAGTACTGATTGACGTCTTCAAGCGCATCATTCAGCGCCGCTAACAAGACCCGCGTCGTAGAGTAAAGCTGCTCACCCGCCTCGGTTGGGGTCATACGACGCGTCGTTCTTTCCAGTAACCGGGTATTGAGCTTCTCCTCCAGTAAAGCGACATGACGGCTGACATTTGATGTTGGTAAACTAAGCTGCTCTGCTGCCTTTTTAAAGCTGTTGTACTCATAAACACAGTGAAAACTTTTCAACCACTGCTGCTCGATCTGCTCAATCATTTATTATCCCGAAATACTGGATTATCAAACCAATAAATCGCACTTTATTACTCAATTCGGGTTAATACAATAAGATCTTTCATAGGAATTTACTCCTCAAGACCAGAAAGGCTTAACAATGCTCACTTCATTTTTTTCATCACGTCGCATGTCTGATTGCAGTCTCTATATCTGCTTTATGATTCATTTTCTGGTTGCACTGGATGCATTAGTCATTGTGCCTTTCAGCTCGATAATGGCACTGGCAGCGAGTGTTCCAGCTTCACAGTCTGGCTATCTGACGTCTGTTTACGCTATTGCCGCAGCACTTACTTGCCTGATGATAAAAGGCTCACAGGATATGACTCGTGAAAGAAAAAGAATCCTTTTCTATCTTGCTGGTATAGCTATTACAACGCTCATTACCTCAATGCTGGATGACTTTGCTCTTTTGCTGTTGGCTCGGATATTTACGGGAGTTTTTGGCGGAGCATTAGCTGTTGTAAACCTGAATTATTTAATATTGATGTCTGATGAAAAGAAAAAAAAGAAAAACACGGCAATTCTAATCAGTGCATTTCCGTTAGCGCTCGCTCTTGGTGTACCTGGCCTCATCATGGTGTCCTCAGGAACTCACTGGCAGTTTGGCTTTCAGCTATTAGGAATGGCTTTCATATTGTCAGCCTTCTTGTTTTTATTCGTTCATTTAACCTCTCCCAAATCGTTGCCGACCCCAGGATATACAAGAGTTACTAAGCAAAATACGCCAATTAGCTCACTCCGAAATCACAAGATATTACTTTTCTCTGCTGTGCTGATTTTCACCGCCATTTTGAGCACTTTTGTCGTATCAACCCAATACCCTGTCATGCTAACGATAAACCTCGATATACCTGAAAAGCTTCTGAGCCTTTGTTACACAATAAGCGGGCTGGGTTCTTTTGTATTAATACAATATTACGCAAGAGCAAGAATGAGTGATATTACAGTTAGCAAGTTAATAGGGCGGCTTTCATTAGTTATGGCGATCGCTGTAGCATTGGGCTTTCATACAGAAAATGTAAATCTTGCCGCACTGGCCTTTGTCATTTTTATCATTGTCAGCTCTGCTCGCACTCTTATCTTAATTACCGAATTAATCAGCGCTCTCACGCCACAAGATCGTGTGATTATCATCGGTCTGCAAAACTCGCTGCAACACTTTGCGGTTGGTCTGGGCGGCGCCTTAGGTAGCCTGTTTGTTACCTCGCAAGCGGATTTATCGGTAGATTTTTCAGCAATGACCTATGTGGCAATCGCCTTAATTGCCTGCACGCCTGTGCTATGGAAAGGCAAGTCATTGATTAGCTTTGATAAGGTCAATCAGACGGGATGAGCCGTGTGCTATCTGAGAATAACCGGCTCTAAAAAATCGCCGGTAGAGACATAACCACAATTAACCCAGGCAGTGGCTGTCAGTTCAGCCACTCTCAAAATCACCCGCCTTTTTGATGCAAATATGAAATTCATATTTGCGCAACACATTGCTTATTTGCACCTATACTCCTTCCAGACTCTCGCTTAAAGCGTACGACAGGACGTCATCTAACCAGACAGGAGTTCAGGATGCTGCGCACTCTGCTACAACGTTTATTGACCTTTGCCATGCTGTTCTCTGCTTCAGCTCAGGCAACAAACGTGCTGCTTCCGCCATTGAATGCACAAGCCAATCAAACCTCGATTTCTGGTCTGTCGTCCGGTGGTTTCATGGCGGCGCAATTTCATGTGGCATTTGCTGAATCACTGGTCGGGGCGGGGATTGTTGCGGGTGGTCCCTGGAACTGCGCGGGCAATAATCCCTTTGTGAACCCACTAATCAACGCGACGACAACTTGCATGAACCCCTGCGCAAATAGCCTGAGTGGCTGTTCGTCAACCCTGTTTCCCAACAGCGGATACTTAGCGGAGCTGGCGAAAGTAACAGCCAGCAACGGCCGGATAGACGATACTGAGCACCTCAGAAACGATCAGGTTTACCTTTTTTCAGGCCGGCTGGATGAAACAGTCGTCACAGGTGTGGTCGATTCCGCCGTGACCTTTTACCAGAAACTGGGAGTGCCTGAAGCGCAGATCCGCTATAACAACAGCGTTGATGCCGGCCATGCCTTTATCACCAGCGATCCGGCAGATACCCCCTGCGATCTCACACAAGCTCCTTATATCAATAACTGTGACATCCCGCAGGCAATGCGAATTCTGGCGCACATTTACGGCCCGCTGAATCCTCCCGCTGCAGCGCCCGGCGGTGACTTAATGGCCTTCGATCAAAGTGAATTTATCAGTAGCCCGCACACCAGTATGGACGACACGGCGTATGTCTACATTCCCACCAGCTGCCGCTCGGCATCCTGCAAAGTGCATGTTGCTGTCCACGGTTGCCGCCAGGGCATTGCCGCTATCGGCACGACTTACATAAAAGAAACCGGCTACCTGAACGTTGCCGATACCAACGAGATCATTGTGCTGTTCCCGCAGGTGAAAAAGTCTGAGTTCATCCCCTACAACCCCCGCGGCTGCTGGGATTTCTGGGGTTACAGTACTTTAAGCCAGCCGCCCTACAACTATTACACCAAAGACGCCCCGCAGATGAAGGCAATAAAGGGAATGATAGATCGTTTGGTCAGTGCAGGATAATCAGTCCAGTGCGAGAAATGCCGTATCAATCCTATTTCCCTGCTACTGGTCAAAAACAATAAGGGCGAATAAGCAGAGCATTCGTTCAAATTCTTCTGCAGCAGACGCCTTCTTTCTAATGCTGCTTTTAACTGCCAATATTTCAATTAGTTACAGTGAATACGTCGCGAGAGTCACGATTTTAACCTCCCATCGCCCCGCAGAACGCAATGCAACAAGACACTTATTATTTCTCGCCATAAAATAATCTCAGATAATGTCAGGACGGCCAATGCCCCCGTCACGTGGCCAATTGCTGCAAGCACAGAAAACATAAATCAGGACAAATACATGCAACGTCAACTCCCTTTATTAACACCGATTCGCGGTATTGCCGCGCTCATCGTCACCTACTTTCATGCGCGTTTAATTCTGTTTCCGCAATGGAGAGACAGTATTGCGGAATCCACACATTTTCTTGAAAACGGCTATCTCTGGGTGGACATTTTTTTCATCTTGAGTGGTTTTGTCATGATGTATGTTTATCAATCCACTTTCGCCACAGGCAGTAGCTTGAAAAAGTGGCGAGGATTTATGTGGTTGCGTTTCAGTCGTATCTACCCTCTGTTCTTTGTCACCCTGGCTGCACTCTTTATCTGGGAATATTACAAATCTATTCACCAAATCGGCTTTTATGCCGGCCCGTTATTTGATGCCTGGGGTGCAACAGGAATTCCACCTTTTTCCGGCCCGTTTAACCGAACCGAAACCCTGGTACCAAACCTGTTTCTGGTAAATGGTATCCTTTCCCAGCCTTTAAGCTGGAACATTGCCGGATGGTCGCTGAGTATTGAATGGCTGTGCTATCTGGTCTTTCCATTGCTCATGTCAGTGCTCTTGCGGCCAGCAAAGAGTAATGCCTGGCTGCCAGTCCTGATTATGATGGTACTTGGCGGTATGGTTAGCATGCATGGAACATTAGATATCACTTCAACACTGAATGCATTTGTCCGAGGCATTTGTGGCTTCACATTAGGCATGTGGTTATCCCGAATCTCATTCAGTCCCAGAATGAAAAGCTGGGTGAATCATGACGGGTTACTGATTGCGCTCATCATTGCTTTAATCTCAGTGCTTCAGTTCAGCATCAGTTACACAGTCACTATGACAACTTATGTGCTGTTTGCACTTTTGGTACTCGTCGCGGCCAATCAGCAGAATCGTTCTTCGTTGTTACTCGGTTTACTCGATAACAAAGTCACGCAATTTCTGGGCGATATCTCTTATTCCATCTATCTGTGGCACTCAGTATTACTGCTGGCCGGTGTGGAGATTCTCCACCATATCAATCCTGACTGGACGGCATGGTGGTATGCGCAAACATCTGCGACAACCGTGCTGACAGGTATTTTTATCTTTACCGCTGTACTAATTATTGTGTCTGTATGCAGTTACTACTTGTTCGAACGTCCATTGATGAAATGGATGCGGGGAATGGGAGGCAAACGCACTACGCCAGAGGTGTCAAAAGCATAACCGCTGAATACAATCACAGTGGCTGAGATTCAGCCACTGACAAACTGGCAGATTAGAACCAACCAGCCATACTGTATGCAATCAGTACAGCTGTGTTAGCCTTTGGCTGTACGCTCCGCAACACGACACTGGACTTCTTGAAAGCAGTAGGAAAATTATATGACGGCATATCTTACGAATAGTAATCCCCTCAAGTTATTACTCTGTGGCTTATCGCTGATGCTCTCTGCCGCCGCAGCTGCCGATGATATTCGCACTGAACGCGTTCAATTTCAGAAAGGCACTAACGGCGCGGTGATCGAAGGGAGTATAAAAGGCTATGAAGTCGTTGACTACGTGTTGAATGCCAAAGAAGGCCAGCAGATGAACGTTAGCATGGCAACAAAGAACACTGCTACCTATTTCAATATTCTTGCACCGGGTGAAAACGACGCTGCCATGTTCAACGGCTCAGTCAGTGAGAACCAGTATGAAGGCAAACTGCCTGCATCTGGTGACTACAAAGTCCGGGTTTATATGATGCGCTCTGCCGCACGCCGGAACGAAGTCGCTGACTATAGGTTAGAAATGATGATCAATAGCGGAAAGTAATTCCTGCTACACGGGATTAGGCCGTATAAGTGTACTCAAGCGCCTAATTCCCGTAGCCCTCCAACCTTCGTCAGTGTGTTCATCGGGGTCGCCACCAACAACGCGATAAACCTGAGTCGAAATACGCACTTAAGTAAGGCATTGTGCCGGATAACCAGCATTATTAAATGACCCAATTAATACTGAGGAGGCATCGAGCCAAGTGACAATCAAACGGCAGATAGCCTCAGCGTACGAACCAATAAGTCATGAAGGTAATCTACCGCCGGAGAGCCTTTTGATTTTTTACTCCGGTATACAGAAACTTCCATGGGCTCTAACGGCCCCAAACCCTGCTCCTCTCCAAGTATTTCAAGGTGAGGAGGCACACTGCACTGAGTGAACACCGCTATGGCGAGTCCACTTTCCACCGCGGCAATCTGGCCCGCCAGACTCGAACTGTTATACACCACTTTGTAAGGTTTGCCTTGCAAAGCAAGGGAGTGTATTGCACTTCTTCTGGCAAGACTGGCACTTTCATAGACAGCAATCGGCAGTGTTTCCCGACGCCAGATTTCAAACTGAGACGCGCCCACCCACACCATAGGTTCATGGAAAAGAAGCGTACCCCGGCTCGGGTTGTCTCTGGAAACTAGGGCCAAATCCAGATCATTATTCTCTACCCTGGGGATAAGCGAGGTGGACTGCTCACAGTTTAATTCAATCTCTACCCCACCGAATCTCGGGGCGAAATTGCGCAGCACAGGCGTAAGGTATTTTGCTGCATAGTCATCCGGCACCCCTAATTTGACTTGGCCGACCAACTCTTCACCATGGAATGCCGCTTGTGCTTCTGAATGTAAATCCAGTATCCGCCTGGCGTATCCCAACAACATCTGGCCTTCTGTGGTCAGTTCACTATGCCGGCTCCCTCTGACGAGCAATTTTCGTCCGACGGCATTTTCTAACTTTTTCAGTTGCATGCTCACCGCAGATTGCGAACGGTGAACGGATGTCGTTGCATTCGACAAGGAACCGGCATCAACGACCGCCACAAAGCTCTTTAACCAATCTATCTGTAAGTCCTGATAACTCATTTATTCGATTTTCGAATGGATGATTTTTGAATTATGCGCTTTTCGATTTTCCCATTCCAGTTTATTGTTTCGACAATCTCAGATTATTCAAAATGATGGTTTTTATGCATACGCAAGAGTTGAAGCTTGAATTGAATGCGATACAACAAGGCTTTGTCAGCTTAGTTCCTATCTCATTGTTCGTATTAGTCTTCGGTGTCGCTTTTGGCTTAGCCGCGTCTCAGGAGGGACTACATGAAGCCGCCGCCGTATTGATGAGCGCACTGGTGTTTGCGGGGGCCTCTCAGTTCGGGGCTTTAGATCTTTGGGGAACCCAGGTGCCTGTGCTCCCATTAGCTATTACAGTCTTTGCCATTAATGCCCGGCACTTGCTCATCGGGGCAACCTTGTATCCTCATATTCGTTCCCTGAATCCGGCCACACGCTATGGCGTCATGCTGGTGGCATCCGATGCGAACTGGGCGCTGTCGATGCGGGCCTTTGCGCAAAATGAAACGTCCAAAGGACTCGGTTTACTGTTCGGTGGCGGGATCGCCCTTTGGTTTTTCTGGATTATTGGTACCTGGATCGGTTTTTATTTCGGCAATGCCATACAAAATCCATCCGCCTTTGGAGCCGACATGGTGATGGGGTGTTTCCTGCTTACCATGGCGCTGGGAGGCAGCAAAAACAATAAGACTTACATGATATGGGCTGCGGCGGCCACATCATCGATTGCCGCTTATCTGTATCTGCCTGAAAACAGTCATGTGATTGTTGGTGCATTCACAGGCGGCATTATGGGTGTTTTACTGGGAGGAGAGAACAATGAGCATTGATACCTCTGAAATGGGTACACTGCTGCTCGTCATCATAATGGCGGTGGTTACAATAGCAACCCGCTGGGGAGGTGTCTTCATCATGTCGTACATTCCCATCAGCAATCGTGTTCAACAGTTTATCTCGGCGATGTCAGGTTCTGTGCTCGTTGCAATCATAGCGCCCATGTTCATCAAGGGAGATACGGGCGCTCAAGCAGCACTGCTGGTGACAGCAGTAGGTACCCTGGTACTGAAAAAACCGCTGCTCTCTATCGCTGCCGGCATAGCGATGGCTGCACTGATGAGAAATATGTAGATGTTCAGAGGGTCGCAGCGGTTATGCAGACATCGCTAAGCTAGCCTGTGTGCCGTCACACTCAGGGCCGGTTTAGCCGGCCTCATACCCCATCACCCACTCGCCTTCGCCTGTGTGCTCATCAACGTTACCGCCGATGACGCGAAAACCCTGAGAGAGATAAAACCGATAACTGACGTCATTGCGTTTGTAGACATTTAGCGACAGCGATTCACGACGTTTTTTAGCATGACTGATCAATGCTTTACCTATGCCTTTACCCTGCACATCGGGTTTGACGAAAATGGCCGCCAGCTGGTTTTCGTACAGGGCATAGAAGCCCTTCACTGTGCCTTTTTCAACCCAGACGTAAACTTCAGAAGCCGGCAGGTACATGCTGCGCATGTTGTCGACCTGAGATTGCCAGTAATTCGGTGAAATGAAATCGTGTGCTTTAAGTGAAGCATTAAGCCAGATATCCAGTACCGGCTCCATGTCTGTGTCTGTAAATGCTCTAATCATTGTGTCTTCGTGTTGTTTGCGTTAACAGGAGTATCACAGCTAACACGGTAGCCTTGCCAGATCACAGATCTCAGAATGAAGGAAATAAATCTTTATACGTCGCAAAATTCCGCATCGGCACTCCATCTTGTAACTGAATCCACAACGGCTTTAACTCGCTTTCGTTAAAATCCCGATCCCATGTTGAAGTAAAAAGCGCTTTCTTCGTCGCTGAAGGCAATATCAATTCCGGTATGCAGGCCGTACCGGCGGGCAATCAGGTAGCGAAAGCCCTACCATCAATGCATATCAGAATAAAAGACCACAAGTTTTACAGAGCCAAATTGTACGTTAGTACACATGCTCTGGCCTCATTTATAGAAATGATATTCACGTAAATGAAATCACATACTTATATCTCTGCATCACACATCAAAGTCAAAAAATAGTCGTATTAATAAGTCAACAAACATCACAACGAACATATTATTAATTCTTAAAATGCGATGAGCAACTCAATTTAAGTCAGATGAGTAGTGAATTTTGCAAGAAAAGTTCACAGAAAGGAAGCTAAGTCCATTGTTTTCAATATGCATCTATGAGAATAATTATTTCTCGAAATCGTTCGAGATCAGCCAAAGGAATCATTATGAAAAAGTTAGATGCAAAGAAAGTTTTTTCACTAAAAAAGAAAAGTACACCATGCTTAAAAAACGTAAGTAACTGAATCAATTATGCCGCACTGTGTACGGCTTTTGGCTCATGACATTCAATTATAGAAATCAGTATCTAAATGAATATAGTCAATTTTTTATTATCAAGTGCAATGAGCTTGCTTGCCTTCAGGAGTTTTAGCATTATATTTGTCTGGTCAATCGCTACGATGGAAGGTGAAAACAACAGCATTGCTTTAGGTAGTATAATTGCATTAATGTGGATAATAAATTTAGTTACCCTCCCACTATCCGGAGATCTCCTTGACAGAAACAAAAAGAAGAAGATACTCATTATAAGCGCCATGTTCTCTGTTATTTTCATTAATGTTTACTATATATTTTTCTACCACTTACAAGTGTCTTATCTCTATCTAGCCCTCACGGCATCTATCCTCGCCACAACAAATTCAATTGTTACAAGCAGTATCAATAGCACAATCCCATTCTTAACTAACAAAGAACACTACACAAAGTATATAGGGATTGCGACTTCATTAAATTCAGTGCAAGCGATTGTAGGTGCAATCCTGGGTGGCGGTGGTGTTGCTTTCTTAGGCTCACAGTTGTCTATCATCGTTGTGTCTGTTTTTTATACCATATCACTGACTCTTCTGCTATTTGTGAGAATAAGAGATGAAAAACCAGACAGCTCTCTTCATCAAAACTTTGTTAAACGGGCAAGCGTTGGATTTAAAATACTATTTCAATTGAAAAATGAAAAAATAACTTGTTATATTGCCATGGTCACTAACCTTATATTAACCCCTATGATGGTAGTCATTCTACCTCTATATGTGGCTAATAATTATAATAACATTGCTCCTTTAGCTTATTTTGAAGTTTCATTTGCTATCGGCATGGGACTTGGCGCCCTCATTCTTTCAAAAATTGATTTTAATACTTATACCAGACTTAAACCTGCGATAGCAGGGAATATGATGATTGGTCTTGGAATAATATTATTCTCAATCTTTGAGATCATTCACTTAAAGTTATTATCAATGATGCTATCAGGCTTTGGTCTATCGTTAATTGTTATCGCAACCAATAGTGTAAGGTCATTTGCCGTACCTGACCACTTTAGAGCACGATTAGAAAGTGCTATTTTCTTCCTGTGCGTCATTACCATTCCAATAGGAAGTCAAACTTTTGGATATTTGATACAAACATTCGGTAATGACATTATTAATCCACTACTACTAATTATGGGTATAATAGTATCTTTCAGTTCGTTAGCATTTTTCCTATCTAGCCACACTAAAAAGATGCTTCTTAAATCTAATACTCAACTAGACCAAATTTACATAAAAGAATACCCGAAAGCATTTGAAGGATAGAGCATGAACATTTCCGATTTAAACTGGGCAATACCAAATTCAAACCAAAGCAATACACTTAAGTTTATAAACCTTAAAGAGTTACTAGAAAGCTTTAACCATATTATTGACATCTGTGATTATGAATAAAATATAGGAAGCCATCCAAAAAAACACAAAACTTGGCCAGAAGTTATTAAGTGACTGTGTCCAGCTTGTCGATAATTGTAAATCAACAATTTAATCGCCCATAAATCGCTAATTGCACTCGCTTTCGTTAAAATCCCGATCCCATGTTGAAGTAAAAAGCGCTTTCTTCGTCGCTGAAGGCAATGTCAATGCCGGTATGCAGACCGTACCGGCGGGCAATCAGGTAGCGAAAGCCTGTGCCATAAGCGGTTTCACTGTGTTCATATAAATCGTGGCTTTCGCTGGCAGCTGAGCCAGTGCCGATAAAGCCTGAAAGCGTCCAGCGGGGATCGATACGCCACATCAGCTGTGTCTGAACCGCACTGACATAATCATCCTGATATCGATAGGCCGAAATACCACGCAATTTTACATATGGTTTCACCAATGGCGGCAGACTTTGATCATCAGAACGCATTGACTGGTAATCACCGGCAAAAGCCAAAATCAATTGTTTGGATAGTGGGAAGAAAACCTGGCCATCTAAAGCAAACGTATCGTAATCGTAATCACTGCCAATGCCATCACGAAAGAACATATACTCGGCAGTCACCTGATAGCCATCTGTCGGGAAGAAAAAGTTGTCTCGGGTGTCATACTCAGCAACGAATCCCACACCGGATGAGGTCGTACTCTTTCCTAATGCACGCTGAAAAATCTTATCCACCACCTGATTGGACGCACTCACCTCCGTACGCGTCCAGAACTGAGAAAACCCCAGCAATAGTGGTGTATCCTGAACACGGAACTGGAGTTTCTGAATCACCCCGTAACCTTCCGTCTGCGTTTCAAAACCCAGCGCCTGACTGGCGGGAAGCCGGCCACCGAAATCGTCGTAAATATCCATCACGACATCCCCATAGCCAATCCCGCCCAGATAACGAATATGGTCTTTATTCCAGGTTCTGCGATGCCCTAAGGCAGCAAACCAGGTGCCATTTTCCGTCGCTGCGCCACCTGCTACAGTGATCGCAGGAGGGATAAGCCTTGCGCCACCATCGAGTGATTCCAGAGCCAGCTTACGGCGTGCTTCTTTTTCAGCGTCAGTTTCATGCAGAAACAAGCCAAATATACCACCGCCACCACCTAATGCCGGCTCGGTAATAATCACAGGAACCGGAAGAAAGCCGTAAGCGTTTTCAGCCAGATATTCCCCCATGTCAAACATGCCGTCGATAGGATCTGTCATGGATATCCCATAAGACGCTGAAGAAAATATTGCCATTGAACCCAGAACGCTAGCTCTTAGAATGCGATGCATTGAGGTCATCTTCCTTAATTAATGCTCTGACATATTCTTATTACCCGCTGAAATTAAATCACACTAATTTGTGTGACCAAATCTCACGGCGGTAGATATCTGTCCCGCGCAAGCTGCCATCCTTACCAACACGCTGCCAGCCCCAGCGGCGGTAGTACCGTAACGCCCTTTCGTTAGTGCGACTGACGGTTAAAAGCATAGCCTGACAGCCTGCCTGATGTAGCATGTCTGCCATGAACTGCTGTGCGGCATCAGCCACCCCGGAGCCACGGTATTCAGGAATAACATAAATCAGGTGGATATAGCCTGTTTCGGCTTGATCGGAAAAACACTTAAATTCTAACTGACCAATAATCTGGTTATTATGCCAGATATGAATGTAATACCATCTGGGATCCACCAGCCGGGCACGCATTCTTTCTTCATAACCGTGAATAAACGGCCCAAAGCCGCTGTCTGACTGAAACGTACACACAAAAGCATCGCGCCGGAAGGCCATGCAAACGGCAAAGTGTTCATCAACATTGACAGGACGAAATTCAGGTTTCACGTGACCTCTCAGGCGGTGCAATTGCGTCAGTTCAGGAGCCGGCTAGCCACACTATAGCGAATAATCCGCGCAAACGGTGATTCAGAAGACTTAAAACCGGCAATTTATGCCTGACCTGACAAGCCGAATACGTTACTTGTTCATACTCTTTAAGATGCTCAGTCAAATAATATCTGAAGCGATCGACTGTCAAAATGATCATTCGCATTTTTACTCATACACCGAAGTGGCACTAGCCAGTCAAGGTCATATAACCGGGCATGTTCAAACATCATGCAAGCCTGATAATTCACGAAATAATCTTCAATATTTGCTTCAGACAGAGTCCCATAACGTTTGATGGAATCTGAAGCACAATAATTCGAAGCAGGTGATATCTCAACGGTGCACACACCTTCAGAAATATTCATACATTTCTGATATATCGGATTAGCACAGATGACTTTTCCACCATTCTTTTCTATTTTCCCTGCGACCAGTTCCAGCCAAGCATCATGGATTACAGGCTCCTCTTGCGGTTCACCCGCACAGCTTGTCAAAATACTCGCCATCAGGCTCACTCGGATGATTTTATTCATTATCTTTAGGCTGTTTTCGCCATTACCTTCACGGCTTTCTTGACTTTCTTCATCGCCATTTGTCGTTTGAGAGGTGACAGATAATCAATGAACAGATTTCCGCGCAGATGGTCAATTTCGTGCTGCATCACAATTGCCAGAAAATCATCACGCTCAATCGTTACTGAATTGCCCTGACGATCAAGCGCTGTAACAACCACAGACTGATAACGTTCAACATCAGCGTAATACTCCGGCACCGACAGGCAGCCTTCCTGCCCCATGGCTTTATCTTCACCGCTCACCACGACCGGATTAATCAGCACTAAGGGTTGATCTCGGGTTTCTGAGATATCAATCACCACCACAGCTTCACGACGACCAACCTGAGTCGCCGCCAGGCCAATGCCATTAGAGGTGGCGTACAGAGTCTCCAGCATGTCATCCACCAGTGTCTGAACAGAAGCAACATCAGTCACAGCAATGGCCTGCTCTTTTAAGCGGGGATCCGGGGCGGTGAGAATGTCTAATCGTGCCATAGTGTTTCAATTACCTTAACGTTAACTTCAATCAGATTCAGCATACTCTGATACTTTGCTGTTCATCCGCGTTATCTTACTGGTTTTATTTAATTTTCATAGGTCACTGGCGCGGTAAAAATATAACCGTTACCCCGCATGGTTTTGATGTATTTAGGATGTTTACCGCTGTCGCCCAGCCGCTGTCTTAACCGACTGAGCTGAACATCTATCCCCCGTTCAAACGGCAGCGCTTCGCGGCCCCGGGTAGCATTGGAAATGGTGTCCCGGTCCAGCACTTCATTAGGACGGGATAAAAATAACATCAGCAAACTGAAATCGCCGCCCGTCAGTTCATAGTCCTGCTCTGTCTGAAGGTCATATAGTCGGTGAGACAACGTCTCCAGACGCCAGTGTCCAAACCGGATAGCGCGCGGTAATGCCGTTGGCTGTACCAACTCCTCCGCGGCCACAGGGCGGGTTCGACGCAGCAGCGCCTTAATGCGTGCCAGCAACTGACGCGGACTGAATGGCTTAGCGATATAGTCATCAGCGCCGATCTCCAGCCCCAGAATCTGATCCATTTCATCGGAAGCGGCTGTCAGCATCATAATCGGTACTTCCGATGATTTCCGTACAAACTGACACAATGTAAAGCCGTCGTCCCCCGGCATCATCACATCCAGCAAGATGACATCGGGCGTATGCGCTTCAAGCTGTTGCTTCATGGCAACGCCATCTTCTGCGGTTATCACCTCATAGCCGGATTTAACCAGATACTCCTGCAATAACTCGCGGATTTCGACATCGTCATCCACAACCAGAATGGTCTTTGTCGACATGGTGGTGTTCTCTTTCTGTTCGTACACGTCATTATCGTTATCATTTATTACTGATAGCTTTCATAAAGCGCTTTGATCATCGCTTCATTTATCCCTGAAAGTACTTCAGCCGCCAGCAGTGTTATTCATTACCGGGATGAAATCACGGTGCAGGCAACAAAAATTTGAGGCAGATAAGGTTTTATCGCCCTGTTACAGGTGAAATTTTGCTGCCAGCTTCCCCTGATACGCCATTCATGCATAATACTTTTAAAGCAGTATGTTAAGAGAAAAAGTTCCTTATGCTAACCATTGATTACGCCACGCTTGATGATCATTCCGCAATTACCGAACTGCATGTTCGCAACTGGCAGGCTGTGTATTGCAACGACTTGTCAGAACAATATCTGATGCACGATATCCATCAAGACAGATATCAGACCTGGTACTCGCGATTGACTCAGCCCATGAGCCAGCGGCACATTCTTGTTGCGAAACAAAACGGGCAAATGTGTGGCTTTATCTGCATAGAGCTGGATGCCCATCCTGAGTTAGGCACGCTGGTCGATAACCTGCACGTTAACCCTGAAATAAAAGGACAGGGCATTGGCAAGCAGCTTCTCGCGACGGCAAAAAAGATTATGGCCGAGCACGCTCAGTCAGACAGCCTGTATCTGGAAGTGCTGGCGTCCAATCTGCCGGCCATAGGTTTTTATCAGCGGATGGGGGGAACAGAGTATTGTGCGCAAACCTGGCAGGCACCGGACGGTACAGTGGTTGATGAATATGTCTACCATTGGCCCGGAAACGATCAAATGAAATTCTGATTGCAGACACTGCCATACAGCACGGCCGTATCCATCGATACAGCCGTGAAAGCGTTTA
Organism: Photobacterium sp. WH24; assembly: GCF_019204055.1. Taxonomy (NCBI): domain Bacteria; kingdom Pseudomonadati; phylum Pseudomonadota; class Gammaproteobacteria; order Vibrionales; family Vibrionaceae; genus Photobacterium; species Photobacterium sp. WH24. The sequence continues at coordinate 64,221 of NZ_JAGSOZ010000013.1, forward strand.
AAGCTCGACAATCAATTTACCTTTATTCTCACCGGAGAACAGCAGGTTAATCCCTTCAATGGCACTATCCAGACCCTGCAGGGTATGAGCACGATACTGCAGCTTGCCGGCCATCATCAACTCTGCCAGTTTTTGACCGTATTCCGCAAACCGATGGAAATGATCCGGCATAGTAAACCCCTGTATCATCAGTCGTTTACGCACAATATTCATCCAGTTCGGACCCGGCTGTGGTGTCGCGGTGTTGTAATCGGCGATCATGCCGCAGACAGCCACACGACCATGGGCGTTCATGCGTTGATAAATGTGCTGCTGTGCAACGCCGCCGGTATTTTCAAAGAATAAGTCAATGCCGTTGGGGGCGGCGGTTGCCAGCTTGGCAGCAAAATCCTCATCGTGATAGTTGATTGCGGCATCAAAACCCAGTGTCTCTGTCAGCCAGTGGCATTTCTCGTCGCTGCCAGCCACACCGATGACAGTCACGCCTTCCAGCTTCGCTAACTGGCCAACCATAGAGCCCACAGAGCCTGCTGCGCCTGTCACTACCAGTGTCTGTCCCGCCTGCGGTTTCAACACTTCATACAGGCCGTGATAGGCCGTCACGCCCGGCAAGGCCACCACAGAGAGCAAGGCTTCCTGCGGCACACTGGTCGGCACTGGCGACAAACCGCCTTTGGCAACAAAATATTCCGTCCAGCCCATCATACCCATCACACGGGTTCCCACCGGAAAATCCGGGTGGCGGGATTCCACCACATCACCGATGCCGCTTGAGCGCATCACTTCTCCCAGCTCCACAGGCGGAATATAACTTTCACGATCGGCACTCATCCAGCCGCGCATGGCCGGGTCCAGTGACATGTGGGTTTGCTTGACCAGAAACTCACCCTCGGCAATTTCCGGCACTGTCTTCGACACTTTTTCAAAAATATCTGACGTGATGGTGATGTCTGGGCGTTTTTTCAGAAGAATGGCACTGTAATTCATGATCTTGTTCCTGTCGTTGTCTTGAGGCACACTCTAACTCTTGCTGAAAATGAAAATAAGACCGCAAATTAAAGAAACACTTTTGCGTGAAATGGGAAAATAAACATGGATAAACTCAAAGCCATGGAAGTGTTCGTCACCACATTACAGTGTGGCAGCATTTCCAGCGCCGCAAAGCAATTACGTCTTCCCGTTTCCAGCGCCTCGCGGCAGCTGAGCTGGCTTGAAGCGCAGCTCGGCACTGAGCTAATCAAACGCAGTACGCGGACCATCAACCTGACTGAAGTAGGCAAAGCCTACCTGACACAATGTCAGCAGGTCCTTGAGCAAATTCGTCAGGCGGAGGAACTGGTAAACACCTATCAGCAAACCCCGTCAGGTATTTTGACGATCAGTTGTATGAGCCATTACTTTGACAGTCAGGTACTGCCGCATCTGAGTGAATTCGAGACGCTGTATCCTGATATCAAACTTGATATCGATGTGTCAGACCGCCTGACCGATCTGTCGAAAGCCGAAATTGATATCGCTATTCGTGGCGGATATCTGCCGGATGAACGTATTCACGCACGCTGGTTATGCGATAACACGCCACATCTGTGCGCGACACCTCAGTACATTGAGCGATATGGCCTGCCAACTGATCATACTGAACTGCACGCTCACCATCTGGCTTACTACCGGAGTCCAAAGCACATTTTAAAGTGGGGTATCGTCAGAGAAGGGCGATGGCTGCCTCTGGATCTGGAGCCGTATATCGTAACCAATTCCGGTCGCTATATTCGTGAGCTGATGATGGCAGGAAAAGTGATGGCGCTGCTGCCAGACTGGTCAACCTTCGAAGACCGGGGCGAAGGCAAACTCATCAAGGTCGACCTTCCTGCACCGGTCTGCCTGTCTGCCGAGCGCCTGGGGCTATATCTGCTGTATTACACGCCCCGCTATCAGGTGCCGAAAATCAGGGCAGCGGTCGATTTTTTCAGCCAGAAACTGGCGCGCGTCCTGTAACCTTAACCACTAAGCCACAATGTTTCAGCGCGGATGTTCAAGCAGCACCGCGCCATGACCCTCATCTGCCAGCGTATCATCGGGGTTACGAAGCTGACACCGGTTCAGTGACAGACAGCCACAACCGATACAATCGCCCAGCGAATCCCTGAGTTTTTGTAATTTGATTATTCGTTCATCAAGCTGATGCCGCCATAAGTTCGCCATTGCCTGCCATTCTTTCTGTGTCGGTGCGTGATCCAACGGCAGATGAGACAGCGCTTCGCCGATTTCCTCCAGCGACATTCCCAGCTGCTGCGCGGTTTTAATCACCGCAATCCGGCGCAGCACACTGCGATCATATCGGCGCTGATTACCTGCGTTGCGCCAGCTCTGAATCAGTCCTTTCTGCTCGTAAAAATGTAACGCAGACACTTTTACATTGGAGCGTTCAGCGACCTGTCCGACTGTCATTTCCATCGCCAATCCTTACATGCTGATATTTTGTATTTTATTCTTGACCTCAAGCTTACTTGAGGTTTTAAGCTCTGCCCATCACTAACAATAACCAATAACCAATAACCAATAACCAATAACCAAGAAGGAAACACGGATGTCACGCACTGCAACTTATCTCACCGGGCGCTTTTTTGACGGTATTTCATCCGGGATGTTCATGCTGGCACTGCCTTGGATCATGCTGAATCAGGGCGACATGGGGGTCTTCGTGGCGGCTGTCTCGCTCACTTGCACTGCCTTGTCGTTTATCGCCACCCCTTTCACCGCCACGCTGATTGACAGACATTCTCGCAAAGCCATTCTGATAGTCATCCAGGTTATTCAGTCGCTGACCGCACTGTCTGTACTGATCGCCTTCCGGTTTCAGGCCGATTCCATCTGGTTGCTGGCACTGGCGCAACTGATTTTCTGGCTGACCAACGATGTCGCCTGGAGCACCAATAATGCCTTCACTCAGGAAAACTATGACAAGGCAGACTACGCCAGAGTGACGGGTCAGCAGGAAGTCGTCATACAACTGACCACACTGAGTGCCGGGGCGGCGGGCATAGTGCTGCTGACATCCTGGTCGATGAGCGAGTTCGCCTTGCTGGCAACGCTGGCCTCTGGCATTGCCGCGCTGAGCTACTGGCTGACACCGTATCGCCGCCGGCTGTCATCCAGTCAACCTCAGGCGTTTTTCAGACAGTTGGCAGAGAGCAGAACCATCTTTACCCGCCAGCCCGCTTTCTACCTGTTTCTGGCGTTATCCTGCCTGACCTACCCTATGCTCACCTATCTGGCGAAACTGGTACCTGTGTATTTCTCTGAGCACAACATCAGTGGCAGTTGGTTTGCGTCCTGGTCGCTGAGCTATGGCATCGGCGCCTTGCTTACCGGCCTGCTGGTAACGCGTTTGCTGGCACGCATCAGCCATGAAAAAGCCATGATGTACTCCGTGATAATCATGGGGAGCCTGCTGATTATCATGGCCGTCTGGTTAACGCCGGTTGTACTGGTCTCTCTCACCGTGATCCTGGGCTTTTTCAACGCCTTAAACCGTATCGCCCGCACCAATAAGCTCAACCACGAAGTTAATGTGCATGAGCGCGGGCGGATAGAAGGCGGTCTGAAATTATTCTCGACCCTGAGCCAGAGCCTGAGTTATGTCTTGATTGCGGCATTAAGCTACCTGCAGATCACCGAAATGGGTTTTGTCATTATGGGCGTTATAGTGCTGGCCGCAGGCCTGCTGATGCAGATGCTCTACCGGCAAGGTTGCCATGTGCAGGTTTCTGTTGCCTGAGGACAAGACAATCACTGTGGCGACTTCCCTGAAGCGTACGCTAGGGAAGTCTTTTCATTTTTCCATCCAGTCCATCAGAAACTGCGAAAAGGCGTTAACTTGCCTTGGCTGAAATTTCCGACCGGGATAAACAAGCTGTAACGCCACTGAATCGGTATCACTGAGACTCAATCCTCTGACCTGATCATCAAACAGCACCTGTAGCCGGCCGTCCAGCACATCCTGCCGAACATCCCACCAGGACTTCATCGTGATACCATAGCCTTCCACAGCCCATTGACGTACCAAGGCTCCATCGGTACAAATCATCGCCGGTTCAACTTCCACCGTTATGGGGCCATTATCAGTGACAAAGTGCCACTCATTCATAATCTGTCCGGCCCACTCCATCACTAAACATCTGTGATGAAGCAGATCATTGGGGTGCTCCGGGTGCCCCGCTTTCGCCAGGTAAGCCGGCGATGCACACACCACACGGCGATTTTGTACTAACGACTTTGCAATCAGGTTGCTGTCAGGCAAGTTGCCCAGCCGGATGGCAATATCTATGCCTTCATCCACCAGTTTTACCATGCCATCGGTCAGATACAGATGCGGCGCAACCTTAGGATGGGCCTCTGAAAACGCCGCCAATGCCGGCGCCACATATTGCCTGCCAAAATCGGATGGCGCAGTAATACGCAAGGAACCTGACAGTTCCGCCTCACATTGCGTTAATACCGCTTCAGCGGCTTCCACTTCTTCCACGACTCTCAGACAAGCCTCGTAAAATCGATAGCCCGCTTCAGTCATTGAAATATGCCGGGTATTTCTGTTCAGCAAACGGGTTTGATATCTGTGTTCCAGCTGATTCATCCTGGCGGTCATACTGGCAGGCGACAACCCCAGCTTACGCCCTGCAGCCGCCAGTCCACCTGATTTCACCACCTGAACAAACAAGGCCATGTCGTCTGTTTTTGCCATATTATTCAGCTTTTATGAAGTATGTTTTCGTATTTACGCTAATTATAAATATTTTCCGAATCAATACACTGTAAATGTCTTATGACTGAACCCAATACTCGTACATCATTCTGATGAATGTACGATGACCCACGGAGATTCATGATGTCAGATTCACTACTGTTCACACCACATCAACTTGGTGCTGCTGTGCTTCCCAACCGGATTGCAATGGCCCCAATGACACGATCCCGCACTACCCAACCCGGTGATATTCCCAATCGTCTGATGGCTGAATACTATGCCCAGCGTGCCAGTGCGGGTTTGATTATCACTGAAGCCACACAAATTTCACCGCAGGGTAAAGGTTATTCTTTCACACCCGGTATCTTTTCCTTTGAACAAATACAGGGCTGGCGCCTTATCACGCAGGCCGTCCATGCTAAAGGCGGTAAAATTTATTCACAGCTCTGGCATGTCGGCCGGATGTCACATCCGTCATTTCACGACGACGGCCAACCTGTTGCACCTTCAGCCATTGCACCTGACGCACAAGTCTGGGTGGTTGATGAAGACGGCGTAGGCAGCATGCAGGACTGCCCTGTTCCCCGAGCGCTGGAGCATCATGAGATCCAGGCTATCATTGAAGACTATCGTCAGGCAGCAATCAATGCCATCGAAGCCGGCTTCGACGGGGTGGAAATTCATGCTGCAAATGGCTATTTAATCGACCAGTTCCTGCGCAGTACATCCAACCATCGAACCGATGAGTATGGCGGTTCAATTGAAAATCGCATCCGTTTTGCTATTGAGATTGTTGAAGCGGTCTGCAAGGCGGTTGGTGCCGAAAATGTCGGGATCCGGCTTGCGCCTTTCATTACTCAGCGGGGCATGAATGATCCTTCAGTAACAGAAGCCATTTTAGAAGCGACCAAACACTTCCAGCGGCTCGGCATTGCCTATATTCACCTGGCCGAAGCAGACTGGGATGACGCGCCTCAGGTGTCACCTCAGTTCCGGACAGCGTTGAGAGAGATGTTTACAGGCAGCATCATGGTGGCAGGTAACTATACTCATGCAACGGCTCACCAGTTACTGCAGGCTGGCCTGGTCGATATGGTTGCTTTCGGCCGCCCGTTCCTGGCCAACCCCGATCTGCCCTACCGCTTGCAGCATCAATTACCGCTGAATGTCATTTCCGATCCCACCACCCTGTTTGGCGGAAATGAAACCGGCTACACCGATTATCCTTATTACAACCAACACGCTTGAGGAACCACCAATGAAAGCTGTCGCACTGACCCATTATTTACCTGTATCAAACCCGGACAGCCTGATGGATGTCGAACTCTCAGCACCGGCTGTATCAGGCAAGGATATTCTGGTGAGGGTGGAAGCCGTCTCGGTCAATCCGGTTGATACCAAAGTAAGAGCCCCCAAAGACAAAATTGAACCACAGCCTCGTGTTCTGGGCTGGGACGCTGCAGGGACGGTCGTCGCTGTCGGTGAAGACGTCACCCTGTTTTCCGTTGGTGACGAGGTATTCTATGCTGGCGATATCACTCGCCCCGGCACCAACAGCGAATACCAGCTTGTTGATGAACGCATTGTCGGAAAAAAACCGCAATCACTGTCGATGGCGGAAGCGGCCGCACTCCCTCTGACCAGTATCACCGCTTGGGAAGGATTATTTGACCGGCTCAATATCAACCCCAAAGGCACACAGGATCAGCAAAGCCTGCTGATCATTGGTGGTGCTGGCGGTGTCGGTTCTGTAGCAATTCAACTGGCCAGCCAGATTTCAGGGCTGACGGTAATCGCAACGGCATCACGGGAAAACACCCAGCACTGGTGCCATAAGATGGGCGCCGATCACACCATCAATCACAGGCAGGATATGGCGGCACAACTGGCTGAACTCGGCTTCCCGGCAGTGGACTACATCTTCTGCCTCAATGACACAGCCGGCCACTGGGCAACCATGACGCAAGTCATCAAACCCCAGGGCATGATTTGCAGTATTGTCGAAAGTGATATGCCATTGGATATGGAACCGTTAAAAAGCAAAAGTGCCGGTTTCGTCTGGGAATTCATGTTTACCCGCTCCATGTATCAAACCCATGATATGGCCGAGCAGGGTAATTTGCTCAATCAGATCAGCAAGCAGATTGATGCCGATACCCTGCAATCCACCATGAAGGAGCACCTGACACCGATCAACGCTGAGAACCTGCGCCAAGCCCATGCCATAGTAGAGCAAGGAACAATGATAGGAAAAATTGTCCTGTCCGGATGGGCATAATTCCCTAGTCCCCGATCATCCCTGCCCCGCATAATGATGACTGTGCGGGGCAGGGAATCACATGACTTTATGCCTCTCTCCGGCTCATTCACTATGCCTGATTTTGACTGGTTGCAGGACGATGATCGCTATCCCAAACAGCGCAATTGCCAGCAACGCCATACTGTATTGCCCGGTGCTATACGCAGCACCAGCAATACCAGACCAGATCGCCACGCCCAAATGCATCATCGTCATAGCCAGTGACATCAGAACGCCGCGATGTACCACTGACAGCTCCGAGATATAGCTTTGCAACGCCGGAGAGCCAACGCCACCAGCCAAAGCCCAAAGCAACAACAACGGAATAAGCGCGATCAGATTTTCCGTTGGCGAAAGATAAAACCAGACACTGACAACCACACAGACACCCAGCGCTATGCGCATTGTCTGACGTCCACTTTCCAGCCGTCCGGTCACATGAGGCATAAGCACATTGCCTATGACACTGATCACACCAAGCACAGCATACACAATGCCGACGCTCCACATGGATAGACCCTGCGTATCGCGCAAATGCTGACCCACCAGATTAAACAATCCAATTCCGCCCCCCAAACCAAAGCACATCGCTAACAAGGCACCTGCGGCGCCGGGGATCGACCAGACATTAACAGAAACGTCTTCGTTCCCCGTCGCCGGTTGCTCAGCCCGGTGTGGCTGTCTGACTGATACAAACGCCAGCGAAACAGCCACAAGCCAGGCACAGACTCCCAACACGACAAACGCGGCCCGCCAAGTCAATGTTTCAGCCAGTACCGCGCCAAGTGCCGGACTGGCAATCATTCCCAGAGTCAGGCCCGACTGTACCCAGGCAATCTTCTTCATGGCATCTTCCCCTCCTGAGTCTGCTGCAAGCGCAAAGGCAATAGGCAACATCCCGGCGCTGGCCAGTCCCGTGACAACACGCGTCACAACTCCAGCTTCAAACGTCTCCACCAGCCCAGTCGCAACAGAAGCCAGACCAAACAGGACAGACGCCGGAATCATCACAGCTAAGCGTCCGCGACGGTCAGAGTATGCACCGAGTAAAGGCGCTATTACGGCTAACGCCACACTATAAGCGGTAATAAATAAAGTGATGCGTTCTGGCGGAACCCCCAGATCATTACCGATAGGGGCCAGTATTGGCCCCAACATCAATTCATCGGCGCCAACCAGAAATGCAATAAAAAACAAAACAAACTTCATCTTACTGTTCTCACCTTAAGCCAGTGCTGCTTTTTCAATTTTACCGGCAGGTTGAATATCAACCACCCGGTCCGGCCATCCAGCGACAAAATCCCGCTCGTGCGACACCATGATGACAGTCCCGCTAAAGTCGATCAGCGCTTGCTTCAGCGCCGCTTTCACCGTGGCATCCAGATGGGTGGTCGGCTCATCCAGCACCAGCAGATTTACCGGCTGCAATGCTAAACGACACAGCTTCACTTTGGTCTGCTCTCCTCCGCTGAGCGAGCCGACAGGCTGCAAGGCCAGCTTGCCGGACAGGCCGAAGCGCGCCAAATGTTGCCTGGCCGCTTTGTCATCCAGTCCGGGACAAACTGACTTCACCAGATTCACGGGCGTGGCATCCTGAAACGGCCAGTGCAATTCCTGCTCAAAGTAGCCCAGCCTGAGCCCTTGTGATAATTCCAACTGACCAGACATCGCTGCCAGGTCGCCCACCAGGGTTTTCAGCAGGGTGGACTTTCCGATGCCATTAAACCCGGCAATCACGACTTTTTCACCGCGCTGCAGGCTCAGATTCATCGGAGGCAGCAAAGAACGGGTATAGCCGATTTCCAGCCCGGTAGCCGCCAGCACAGTCTGGGCACTCAGTGCCGCAGCCCGGAACGAAAACGACACCGCTTTTTCTGACTCCGGCGCTGCCATGCGCTCAATCCGCGCCAGCTGTTTCTTGCGGCCATTGGCAATGCTCGCATTCACCCCAGCGCCGTTTTTGGCAATGAACTGCTCCAGCTTATCAATATGCTTTTTCTGGGCCTGATACTGCTTGGCATGAGCCGCATCGTCGCTGGCTTTCTGCGCCATCGCTTTCTCAACATTACCCTTGTATTTGCGGATTTGTTGTCTGTCGATATCGCAGATGCCGGTCGCAATCCGGTTCAGAAAAGCCTTATCGTGCGACACCACCATGAAGGCGCCTGTAAAGCCAGTCAGATAATCGGCCAGCCAGTCGACATGCACGGTATCAAGGTAGTTGGTCGGTTCATCCAGCAACAGCACATCCGGCGATACCAGCAGCAGGGTTGCCAGCATCACTTTGTGGCGCTGACCACCACTCAAAGCGCCGAGCGGCGTTGTCATGCCGAACAGGGTAATCCCCAGTCCTTCAGCCACCGCCTCTATTTTGTGATCTGTGACATAAAAGGACTGGCTTTCCAGCATCGCCTGAATCGTTGCGGCACGGGTCAGGAAACTGTCGCGGGCACTTTTCTCCGGGCAGGCGTAAATGGCCATCATCTCGGCTTCCAGTGTGTATAAATCGGCAAACGCCGATTGCAGATAACCACGTACCGTCAACTGATGATCCAATTCTGCGTGCTGATCCAGATAGCCGATTTGCACGGTAGGCTGCCAGAGAATGTCACCACTGTCTGGCAGCAACTCGGATTGCAGCAATTTCAGTAAGGTACTTTTCCCCACCCCATTCTTGCCGGTCACCCCGATATGCTCGCCGGGAAACAAAGTGAAATCGGCCTGCTGATACAGGGTTTTATCGCCGATGTGGTAAGTCAGATTTTGAATTGTGAGTAAACTCATTGTATTACATCCATAAAAAACGAGGGGCGGTATAAGGCATACCGGCCCCTCGCTTCAAGCAATCTTGAAACTAGCTGCTGACTGATTCTCGGTCAGAAACTAAAAGGCCGACGATGAAGGTCATCGTCGGCCTGTACTCTGCATTCATCAGATACAGACAACTCCCCTGAAGGATCAGGGAATGACGGCTATATCTGATGAAGATTCAGAAGACATTCAGCTCCGAGCAACACTTCATCGTGTTAATGCGCGGAGCACAGTCGCCTGACAAAATTCTTGAATAGGATGTAAAACATTGCAGAGTGGTCCAAAAACATAATTAGGTCGCAAAATACGCAATTTTCAATCATGAGTCAACCGCATCGACTATCGTATGCAGTCATATCGCACATCGGCAGCAAGGCATCAGTTGACACCCCTCAGCCAAAAATCGCGGCCAATAGCGCAATCACGACAGCCATAACCAGTACGGTTTTCACCAGCAAACCGATATTACCACTGCCGCCATCAGGCGGCTGATTACAACATCCCACTGTTACCTCCAAAGTCACAATCATTGCAGTACACAACAGGCAGACTAAAGCTTCCCCCCAGTGGAAGGTAAAGCGAAACTGTTACCCGCTGCACATTTCCCTTCGCCCGAACCCTAATTGGCGGGAATACTCAACCAATAGCATTTATGTTATGCATATACGTTTTTATATTGTCATTGGAATTTCATATGCCCGTCCGAGCTAGCGCTGCAAGAGTGAGTATCATCACTGCTGGCCTGCTTTTTCTTTCTGCCTGCAGCCAGAATACCAGTAATGATGTTGGTTTGTATGCGCAAGCCAGTAATCTGCTCACCAGCCAGCTGGGCGACATGATGCAGGAAACCAAAACCTTACAGACAAAACGGGCCACCAACACACTGGCGCTGGAACTGGAACGCCCCAGCACTCTGCTGACCTCCGACCGGATGACGCAACAGGCAAAAACCTATGCCGATATTACTCAACAACAGTTCGCGCTATACGCCCTGAACCGTTCCCTGCAAGACTACAGTCAGGCCCTCAGCGAACTGGCAGACGCCAAATACCGCAGCGACATTGACTATGCCGCAGCCAAACTAAGCGGTTCGCTGATCTCAGCAAACAAACAGTATCTTGCCCTGACCAATACCCCCCTGCTGGATGCCAACGATGACACCTTCCACATACTGTCATCTGCCATCGCAGGGATAGGCGCCACGGTAGCAGAATCTCAGCGGCGCAAAGCCCTGAAAGACATCATTATCAAGGCCGACCCGACCATCAGCACTATCTGCGATACCATCAGCCAGCGCCTGTCCTCCGGCAGACTGTACGCCGCCCTGCTGTCGGAACGCCGGGATATGCTCAGTACCGATATCCGTCGCTTCAACATCATGAAAACGCAGGGAAAGCTCAGCCATGAGGCAGTGATCGCGCAAATTGAAAGCCTGACTCAGCGCTCAGTGGATATCGCCTCCACAGCGCTGATCTTCAAGCAACTAGCCAAAGCTACGCAGACACTGAAAGAGAAGCACCACGCGATTGCCGAACTGGTCGCTAACAACGAGTTCAGCGGTAAAGCCTTCATCCGTATTGCAGGCGAGCTCAGCGAAACCGGCCGACATTATTCATCACTGAACACTCTGCTGGGTAGCTGCGAAACCGGCTTTGCGCTCAGAGATGATCAACTTGTTTGCGAGGAGGGATGAGATGATCGACAAGCCATTGGGCAACTACCTGGCTGAAGCTATCAATGAGCTGCGCAAGGTGAAAGAAATCACGCTGGATTATGATCAGGCGCTGCAATTACAGCAAGACATCAACCTGCTGTTGACCCAACTCAGCGAAGCACTGGCATTACCCGATCTGGGCGTTGCGCGTACCCAAAGTGCGGTGACGAACCTTATCACCCTGACGTCGCTGGCCAAAAAGGCCAAACACGATCCCAGCAAGATTGCCGATGTTATTTACACCACCTCTAAAGTGGTGCGTGTGGTTGAAAAAGTGCTGAAAGGCACTGGTGAAGCGCTGCTGTAAAAACGAGTGGCGGAGACAGCTTGTTGCGAGTTGGCACTGGAAAAGGTTTGCTCCTTCCTTGCTATTAATAGCGATAATAATAGGGAAGCAAGGCCGAGTCTGCTAGAATCCCGTGCCCTCAACCTTCATGGCACAGCTTACTCATTCGTGCCGCTCTGGTATTAAATTGAAGCGTTGAGCGAATACCACCCAATCCAACCAGCCCCGGTACGTGAGAAACTCAGGAACGCGTTATGATGACAGATGAAGAAAGAATTGAACTACAAAAAAATAATCCATTGCACGGTCTTAAGTTAGAAACCTTACTGCAAGAGCTGGTCGATTTTTACGGATGGGACATTCTGGATACAGCAATGCGGTTTAACTGTTTTCACGTCAACCCCTCGATTGCCAGCAGTGTGAAATATCTAAATAAAACAGACTGGGCAAGAGAGAAACTGGAAAACTTTTACCTGTACCGCTTTAAGCGTATGCCTCGCGCAACGAGCGAAGAGTATGAATTACCGCCACGCGCCCGCCCTTTCCCACATGGCCTGAAGCCTAAAGAACCAATGGTACTGACGGTTGAATCCATTTTGAAGTCGCAAGCCAAAGCCGCATCAGCCCATAAAGAGCGCTCTTCACGGGGTCGTCACTTCCGCCGTTAACGCACGGCATCTCGGTCAATCAAATAGCAACGTATCAGGCATGGATGCCTGAGTTTGCTTGATGGCATTATTGATGTTATTCGGGCGATGGTTAAGCGCTTATTCTTATTACATGCTTAATTGCCCTGACAAAAACGTCTTGGCACTCAAAGCTCAATGCATCGTTAAACTTATGCCAGAAAAACGCAAAATCATGGCCGCCGTCATCTTGGGTACGGAAAGTCCATGTATCGGGCAAATCACCACATTTACACTGTAAAAGATGCCAAATCTGATGTTGATAACCACTATCCCAAGAGCCTAAATAACGAACACTTTCGACTTTCTCAATACCGGATTCTTCAACTAACTCTCTTAAAGCCGCTGTCCCAAATGAAACATCAAAATCTTCGACAGTTCCTTTAACTAGTTGCACGCCAGCGATGGGATGCTTAAAAAGCAGTAACTCTTTATCTTGGCCACTTCCCCTTGTAATCACGGGACAAACTTTGATATTTCTCATTAATACAGTAAACCTCACTAAATCAGTGATATACCTATATAACTGACAGTCATTCTGATGTGTTTGTCGCGCTTAAAACCCGCTTCCCCTCAACATTTTTCGCTGCGCGCCTGCTTACTCTTCTGCCTGTGGCGCACTGAACGCTTTGCTGTAGAAACCTGACGGGTCAAAGCAACACACTCTCTTCTTCCCCGAAGCAAGCATGTCGCATGCGTCATTAATGCGTTTCACGCGGGTCTTGGCCTGCTTGGCCGAAACTATCCAGTGAATCCAGTCTACACGGGCAATGGTCGTCGTCGCATCCCATGTGGCTCGCGCCTCAGGTGCCGCCTCCAGCAGCGCTTGAGCCAGATCCTCCGGCACATCCGGTTCAGGTTCCTCCCCGGCGAAAATCTCGAAATGTGCCGTGTCACCAATACTGGCACCTGAAGCCGCCAGAAGAGCCCGGTCGATACGCAGCCAATGGCTTTTCTTGCCATCCGGTTCAAGCAAAACAGTGAAACTGTTACCGTTTAAGGTGCCTGAAACAGTGATACGACCACGCCTTGGCAACGTTGCGCTTACCTCCTGAGGCAACACAACAAAAGCCCACTCACTGTCCCCGCCCAAGTCCCTGGGGCGAAGCAATCGCGCGTCGAATTCAACACAGCTGTTTTCTGTTTCCATGATTTGATGACCTCCCTATGAAACTTTCCCTGAACGAACGACATAGTATTTTAGCAGACAGTTATGCTGGGGGGAGTGAGTTTAGCCTCCAGCCCCATTGAATCACTTTGTATGTCGCGCTTAAAACCAGCGCCTTGTCCAACATTCTACGTTGCGCGCCAGACACTCTTTGCTGGCTCAAAGAGTGCCCAGAAAAGCCTTTGATTTTGCTGATGTTGTCCGGGCCGGTTGTAGGCGCTCCTTGCGCCGACAACCTAAAAATACATCCATGTATTTTTCCCTGGGATTGTGGCTGACTATCCTGTTGATGACACTCAGCCTGTCGATACGGCAATTGCATGTGCCAACCAAGCTCAGCATCGTCGGAAAACAAAAGCGATGCATGATAAATACATCAATGCTTGAGGCTGTATTAAGTGCTGGTTTTAGTCAGGTGATGAAAAACTAAGCACTCATGCGGTCGCCCTGGACATGAACCCTCATCAGGCTCTGCCACACTGGGTAAGCCTGATTACGAAATCCCTGTCGCAATCTGTCTATAGCATTGATTAAACAAACATAGCAGCAGTATCCACGGCAAGGATCACCAAGACAGGGGGCTGGCCCACAAAATAGTACACTCAACAGTCTTCGGTCATTTTGCATACAAGTCAACGTTGTCATCCAGATGAAAACGGGTTGTGTCGCGGATCGTAAAGTTCTTGGGCAGACACTTAACGAAAAACAACGTCATCAATTTGTCTTGAACGTGACTGTCCTTGTCATTCCCGACCTTCGCCTGTTTAGCTGAAACTATCCAGCAAATCCAGTTAGTCGCATCCCATGTGGCTCGCGCCTCTGATGCAGCCTCCAGCGCTTGAGCCAGATCACTCGGCACTGCTATTTTCTTTCTCCATGATTCGGTGATCGCCCAGTGAAAACCTCCACTAAATCAGTGGCATATTGTTGTAGCGGGCAATTATTCGGGTTGTTTATTTGTTGTAATTAAATCAGGTGCTTCTGATCGTTTACAGGCGCTCCCGGCGTCAACAACCTAAGCTTACATCCATCTCTACCCCCGATATTTAGTCGCCACCACCGCCACCGCTATCTCCACCAGAAAAACCTCCAGCATCAATACCCCCACCAGAATCTGATGAGGCCGAAGTTATGTCACTGACGCTGAAATCTGAGCTGCCATTAAAGTAGATATCTCCTATCTCACAACGCATCGCATCATAGTCGCAATTTTCGCCGATTTCTTGATGAAACTGATCGAAGTCTTTCCTGTTTGAAAACATAGCAATACCGTAACATGCATACACCACAGATAGGCCGCCTCTCTCGATCGTACTTTTAACCTGTTTTGGGGTATATCTTTTTGATTTCCTGTAATCCCTTTTAAGCATGCTTGGAAGTTTCTTTATATATGATTTGATTGCTCTTCTTTTTTTAAATTTTCGAATTAATTCCATTCTCGATATCCTTAATGGCATTTAACACCGACACGACAAGGATGTCAGTGATGTAATAAAATTCCATTAGTAAAGCCACATACGAACAGTTTTCTGAAGCATGATCACCTAAAGATGCGCCATGAATGCTTGCATCAGAAGTTAAGTTATCGTGCTTAATTACCATTTCATCTGATTTTTCAATAGCCGAAAGCCTACCGATATCTTTGGGAGAAAAGCATTTCCCCATTCTTCAAAAGCGTGATTCCGCCTGATTTTCTGTCATTGTTCTTGTTCGTCATAAAGTCCGTATTTATTAATAACAGTAATAACAATTTACGATCCTGATGTGTAATTCTTCTCCGCACTAAATGTGTTGCTTCATCTCTGAGTTTTCACGCTCAACCCGGCGATTTTATTAATATATCGGCACAGTCTTGTTCAACATCCAGATAACATGTCGGCTACGCAACATATAGCCTTATTTGTCAATTCGAGACTTCTCTTAGCACAGTTGTTAGACGATCAATATTTTGCTCATTTGCTAAACCTGCCCTTTTTTTTACAGCGTGCGCTGTTTCAGCGTTGTCAAAAACTTGCTCCCAAGTTAAGCGCGTACCATCACCTTCTGGAGTCAGGCTAACAGTAAGCTTGAAATTTGGAGGGCAATCATGATGAATCACAATTTTAGTATCAGGCACAAGTTCTTTGAAGAAGCTGTCATTGAGATAATCTGCTCCATCAGGGCTATGCATTACGAATTTCCAGCGCCCCCCTGCAGTAAACTCAAAAACCTCGAATGTATTGGTGAAGCCATCAGGCCCCCACCACAACGCTAATAACTCTGCCGATGCAAATGCGCTATATACTTCCTTGGGTGTGAAAGGCAAGTTTCTTGAGGTTCGCAGCATTCTGTCATCAGTCATGATCATGGCTCCAAAACAAGTGAGATTAGTAATGCAGAATGAATAATATAGACTCCCCTCTTCAGGTTTGCCACACCTTGAAAGTCTGATTACATAATGGATGGAGACTACCAAGGCAAGGTACTAATCCACAAAAAATAGCACTCTCAACAATCCTCGGTCCTTCTGCAGATGTGCCAACGTTATTATCTGGATTGAAGCTGGTTGTCGCTCGCTAAGTAAAGCTCTTGAACAGATACTTGACGAAAAAACAACGTCATCAATTTCGCTTTTAAAGTGATAGTTCTTACGCCAACTGCAACCGGTTAAACACAAGCTTCCTCAGGAATCAGCGCCAAGAGGTCTGTCACACCAATATCTTCAGCGGCCTGAGAAAGCAAAGCAGATACTTGCCCCCGATGATGGGTTTGATGATTAAAGAAGTGAAGAACCAGGCTTGAAAACCGTTTGTTAGCAGAAATGCCTTTGGTATTGTGATAACTAAGTAAGAGATCCAAATCTGTCTCAGTGAGTTCATCTACCCAACAGATAATCTGACAATCCAACCAAGATCTTTGTTCGGATAAAGCAGTGAAATCTTCAAAAAGTATCTGATCCAAGCTACTCGGGTTGGGAAGATTGACGACCTCACGTAAAGAGGACATGCAGGACGGATGCGAGGAAAATCGCTTGAGCCAAATAATATCGCCCACAAGAATGTGATTCAAAGTACCGAAAACAGAGCCAAAAAATGCGCCACGATCCTTGGTCAGCTCTTTTTTATCTAAACGACTCGCAGCCTCGTAAACCTTTGTGTTCATGCTTTGGTTGTAGGCGGCCAGCAATGTAAAGTGTTCTTTAAGGCTCATCTGTATTTCTCCTTGTACATTATGAATCGCATGAACTCCTCTTATCAGGCTTTGCCACACTGTGTCAGCCTGATGACGACATCGCCGAAGGCCACCATGTCAAAATCTGTCTATGGCATTGATTTAGCCAAACACAGTTTCAGTATCCACAGAGAAGATCATCAAGGCAAGGTGTTGATGCACAAAACCATTTTACGACAGTCAGTCGCCGGGTAATCGGGGGCTGCTTTTATGTCGCGCTTAAAGTCAGCGCTTTCTCAGCATTCTGCGTTGCGCGCCAGACTTTTTCCTTAATAATGCCGCTTCGGGCTTGTCCAACACATCGATAAAGTGTCGGCTATGCGCCAGTTATCCTTATGTGTTATACGTAATTTTTCGTACATAGTGTCATAGTAGTTTCTGACACAGCCTCCGCTTCTATGCGGTAGCAATCTGACATTTCCCCAACGGCTTCGAAACCACATTTCAAATACAAATTTTTCGCAGGAAAATTGTTAGAAAGAACATTGAGATCTAACCAATCGATACTTGAACTTTTATTACAAAACTGAATTACGCATTCAATCAGTTTTACACCTAAACCCTGTTTTCTTAAACTTGAATCAACACCCATGCCCAAAAGCACACGATGAAATTTATACTCTTCACTGTAATGACGTAAGTCAATATGACCAACGACTTGTTCATTAGAATCTTTGATTACCCAGAGCTTTCTCCAGCCATGTTCACCAAGACGGTACTCAAAACCATCTCGAAACTTGGCCTTAAATTGCTCTGAAACTAAACAATTTTCTTTAGAAATTGGTTGAAAAAGTGGAGAATCATCATCCGCATTTTCAAGAAGCTGCGCCCCTATATACTCGAAAAAAGTTTCTAGATCTGACCGCTTTGCTTCAACTATTCTCATGTATTCTCCTTCTTACGCATAACCAATGACATGGACTCCCCTCATCAGGCTCTGCCACACTCGGTAAGTCTGACTACGGAATTACCGGAGACCACCATGTCAAAACCTGTCTATGGCATTGATTTGATTTAGCCAAACACAGTTTCAGTATCCACAGAGAAGATCATCAAGGCAAGGTGTTGATGCACAAAACCATTTTACGACAGTCAGTGCCAGGAAGCGGGGCAGTTTGTATATAGCGCTTAAAGCCAGCGCCTTCTCAGCATTATGCTTTGTGCGCCAGACACTCTATGCTGACTCAGAGAGTGCCCAGAAATGCCTGTTAAATTCTTTGGTGCTGTCCGGCCGGTTGTAGGCGCTCCTTGCACCGACACCCTAAAAATACATCCCTGTATTTTTCCCCTAGGATTGTGACTGACTATCCTGTTGATGACGCTCAGCCTGTCGATATGGCAGTTACCTGTGCCAACCAAACCACAGAAAGCAACCGAGCGCTCAACCAGGCTATTTCCTTAATAATGCCACTGCGGGCTTGTCCAACATCCGGATAAGTGTCGCTGCGCGACACTTATCCTTATTTGTTACATACTTAAACTAAAGGAGCAAATATTGAACCTTGTTCTGGAGTAAAGAGTCTTTGGTACAATTTACATGCTTCTGTATCCGTCATAGATGAAATATAGTCAGCAATAACACGGTCAATGTTTGCATC
The DNA here is from genome assembly GCF_019204055.1 of Photobacterium sp. WH24. Lineage (NCBI taxonomy): Bacteria > Pseudomonadati > Pseudomonadota > Gammaproteobacteria > Vibrionales > Vibrionaceae > Photobacterium > Photobacterium sp. WH24. The sequence goes on from NZ_JAGSOZ010000013.1 coordinate 82,737, forward strand.
TTCTACTATTTTTTCTTGAACAATTGTTGGTAAAAGTGCATACGGCTTCGATTTGAGAGCAACAAATAAATCGGAAATGACTTTTTGCCCTTTAAACTCGAGTGTTTGAACACTAGGCTGAGATATAACCTGTTCATAAACAAAGTCTTTAAATGAACCAAGAATTTCCTTACGTTCATTATCCATTATGCATTGAAAATCTAATAATGGACTTTCAAACTTATCTTGCTTACTAATGGTCGTTCCACGAACCAACACATTTATAATACTGCTGATAGCAGCCTTAGTATCTTCTAACCTACCTGAAGATAATTTAGCTGAAAGATAGTTTTTGTTCGTTGAACTCCAAGGCTTGGTAACTATTAAAGATAATTCTTCAAGCTCATGACTTAGTTTTTCGCACACCTCATCTCGATGTAACAGGCGCATAACTAAAGCATCCTCAAGGTCGTGAATACCGTAAGCAATATCATCCGCACATTCCATAATACTCGTATCAAATGATTTAAACTGAGATTTAAATTTACCTTTCACTTCAGTTACAGAAGTAAATAGTTCCTTGTCTCGATCAGATAAAGGACTTAAGACCCAATCTAACGCATCTTTTTCCGTGTCATGAATACATTTTGGAGGAGACCATTTGCTAATATCTGCGGCAGATGATAATTCAGGCCTAGGATACTGATGCTTCAACTGGCTATGAAGCACCGGATATTTAATAACACCTAACAACGCCCTGCGCGTAAGATTATAGCCAAATTCGCTAGAATACTCTCCCAACTTACTTAGTATTCTGAAGGTTTGTCCATTTCCCTCGAAACCTCCGTCATTATGTAAAAAATAATTAAGTGTTCGTTCTCCATTATGACCAAAAGCAGGATGACCCAAGTCATGCGCTAAACAAATCGTTTCGATCAATGGAATAGGAGCTACCCAGTCTTTGCTTGAGCAACCTCTTTGATTTGCAATAAAGTTAAGACGATGAGTGATAGAGTTACCTACCTGAGCGACTTCCATTGAATGGGTTAATCGGGTCCTAAAAAAATCGCTTTCTCCGACACCATGTACCTGAGTTTTTGATTGTAGTCGACGGAATGCTACTGAATTAATAATTCGACTTTGATCGATTCTGTATAAATATTCATGCCCAGTGTCTGAACTACGCTTTCTGTCACTTTGACGTTGAACCCATTGTTCCATGCGAACCTCTCATTTATATGCAACTGTAAACCATTAATTATATGATTATGAGCAACACTGCATAGAGATCTAGTTCAAAACTATTACTTGTTATGAAATCAGTATCAAACTAATTAATGGACTGTGAAAGTTCATAATTACCTCAACAAAACCCAGCTTAATCCACTGATTTATATTAACTATTTTTACTTAATTATATAGATCCATCAGTAAGTGATACGACTCACTGCCCTGTATCTTGCGTAAACACCTTATACGACCCAATTGATATTCTGGGTTTTTATCGCGCTTAATGATCTACCCTGAAGTTCAGCGTCGCAGGTGCCGGTGAAAAAGCGGCAGCGGTCACTTAACATTTTCAGGGGCGTTCATGAGCTGGTATTCATTTTGATTGTCAGAAAACCACTCTCTCATGGCCTTTCGCGATAGTTTGATGCCGGTTTGTGGCTGTTGTGGCATGGGGAAGAACGCATCGGGGATTTTGAAGTGAGTGAGTTTATCTGCCAGCCAGAGAGGCAGTTGCAGGGCTGACTGATCGCTGGCGCTGTCGATCAGGGCAACCGGGCGGGCGCCATATTCGGCGCTGTGAACAGGGATCACCAAACTTTGCCTGATGTCGGGATGACGGTTAAGCACGGCTTCAATTTCTTCGCAGTGGATGTTCTCACCGCCGGAAATAAACTGGTTATCGGCACGGCCTGTGATGCGGAGTTCACCGTCGACCCACTGACCGACATCTTTGCTATCAAACCAGCCCTGTTCATCCACCAGCGGGATAAGCAGGCCCTGATAATAGTAACCGCTCGCTAAGGTATCACCGGCGATATAAATCCGCTTGTTTCTCAACTGAACCTGACGGTTTGGCAACACACGCCCGGCGCTTGCGATGCCGTCTGTCGGTTTGGCCGTCACCGTCGACGCCGCTTCTGTCATGCCATAACCCAGCCAGGTTTCAATACCACTGTCTCTGGCCTGCTGACACAGCGGCAAAGGCACATCACTGCCGCCCAGTAACACATGGCTGAGCTGCAGTGGCTGGCGGTGATCCAGCAGTCGCTTGAGCCGCGTGGCTACCAGCGACGCATGGGTCGCCCCCTGAATGTCCTGTTCCAGTTGACCGCTGCCGATTTTCAGGCAGGCACCGACGCTGAGCCAGCGGTACAGAATCGACAGACCGGAAACGTGATATATGGGCAGACTGAGCAGCCAGCAATCGTGCTGCTGAAACGACAAAACCGCCAGCAGACCACGGGCCGAGGCCAGATGCTGCTCCTGCGTATGGGCGACCGCTTTGGGCACGCCGGACGAGCCCGAGGTAAAGACAATTGAGACTATTTTTTCTGTGTCGCGATGTTCTGTATCGCGTTGTTCTGCATCTCGTCGTCCTGCATCGCGGCGGGCAAGGCACGACGCCGAAGAAGCAACCGGTGCTTGCAGGTTCAGTATCTGGCAGTCTGTGAATAAGCGCTGCCTGTCCTGTTCTGAAAAACCGCTGATGGCTGAGTCACTGCTCCACACAAACTGTCGCTGCCCCTCGCCATACAACACACGCAGATTTTCCTGAATTAGCTGGTAGGGTTGCGGCATCGTCAGGGCTGTGATCGCTCCCAGCTGGATGCAAGCCAGATGGAGCATCACCACATCCGGCGAGTTGTTGCTGACCACAGTCACCACAGCACCTTCGCTCACCCCCTGAGCGGCGAGCACTCGTGCCAGCCGGTGAATTCGCTCAACCAGTGCTTGCCAGGTGTACTCACTCTTTGCCGTCACAAGCGCAATAGCTTCAGGCCGGGTGCTGGCCCAGGTGTGCCAGAGGCAAGGCTGACAGAGGTTGTCCGCCTTCATGAGTGCCATACCCGTGTCTGTTGTTGTAATGGCTTAACCGGCAGAGTGCTGCCCGGCCAGGTAAGTTCAAGCTGGCTGCGAAACAGGCTGAGGGTATCTAAGCCCGGTACACTGCCGGGCAGCAGCCAGCAAGACAGGCGGGCAAGCTGGGTTAATCCCAGACTGGATTCCAGACTGGCACTGATCACCGCCTTTGTCCCGGTTTGTTGTGCCTGACGGATCAGGGCGATGCAGCGCTGCACAGAGCCGATCAGGGTGGGCTTGATGACAAGGGTGTTGGCACCGCTCAGGCTATCCAGCCGGAAATCCGTATCCAAAGTGAAGTCAGGTTGCCTGACGGCAGCTTGCAAGGTTTCATCCCACGCCAGCGCGAGGCCGGTTTCTTTGCTGAAAGTCAGGCTGTCGGCCGGTCGCTGACAAGGATCTTCAATAAAGGCAATTCGTGAAACATGAGCAGGCGCAAGATGGCGGGCGAACTCACGCGCCTGCGACAGCGACCAGGCACAGTTGGCGTCCAGCCGCAGCATCAGCGACGGGTGCGCTTTCAGCAAGGCACTGACATTAACGGCATCCTGTTGCGGCGAACCACGGCCCAGTTTAAGTTTGGCAAGTCGACAATCCGCTGGCACGCTGAGGGTTGCGGCAGCGCCTTCCGCCCCGGCGTTCACTGACTCATGGCTCAGCAAGGGCACCGTCTGGTATCTAGCAGTGATCGGTAGTTCGCCTTGCAGTTCCAATGCCGCCATCGACAGTCCGAATGCCACAGACGGCCACCGGGCACAGGCCATGATGTCCTGTCCGGCCACCCAGCGTTTGAGCGCATGGAGGCTCTGTTGTCCGGCCTGATCAGCACATTCCACACTGAAGCCTGGCAAGGGCGCGATTTCCCCGCGCCCGATGCGCGCGCCCTCCCTCAGCTCGGCGATGTAGCCGATACGCTCGGTTAATCGCCTGCCCCGCAGGATCACCCCAGTGTCCATTGGCAACCGGTAACGATACAGACTGGCTGAACGCGTCATCCTGTTCACACCTTGTTCCTATGTACGGTTCTGTGTTGACCGCTCAGTGATGACAAATCACGGGTTGCGCGGGAATTTTTTGAAGTCCGGCTGGCGTTTTTCATTGAACGCATTACGACCTTCCTGACCTTCTTCGGTCATATAAAACAGCATGGTGGCGTTGCCTGCCAGTTCCTGCAATCCTGCCTGTCCGTCACAGTCGGCATTCAGTGCGGCTTTCAGACAACGCAGCGCCATCGGGCTGTGCTGAAGCACTTCACGACACCATCGTACCGTCTCCCTTTCCAGCTCAGCCAGCGGCACAACGGTATTGACCAGCCCCATTTCCTGCGCTTCCTGCGCGTCGTAAAAACGGCACATAAACCAGATTTCGCGGGCCTTTTTCTGACCGACAATCCGTGCCATATAAGCAGCACCCCAGCCGCCGTCAAAAGACCCGACTTTCGGGCCGGTCTGACCAAACCGGGCGTTCTCTGCCGCTATGGTCAGATCGCACATCATGTGCAGCACATGGCCGCCGCCCACCGCCCAGCCGGCCACCGAGGCAATCACAGGTTTCGGACAGGTGCGGATCTGGCGCTGAAAATCCAGCACATTCAAATGATGGGTGCCGGCGTCATCCCGGTAACCGCCATAGTCACCGCGTACTTTCTGATCACCGCCAGAGCAGAAGGCATCCTCGCCCAGCCCGGTGAGAATAATCACACCGACGGACTCATCGTAGCGGGCTTGTGACAGCGCATGGATCATTTCGTTGACAGTTTGCGGACGAAAAGCATTGTGCACCTGCGGACGGGCAATGGTGATTCTGGCGATGCCATCGCTCGATGTATGGTACTGAATATCGTCATACCCGCTGCCGCCGTTTACCCATTCGATCGGCGCATAAAGTGCCTCTTCAGACAAACCCAGGGTCATTGCCATACAATTCTCACTCTCAGATCACTGTGCCATTTCAAGGTGCGGGTTCAGCTGACGCCAGAGCGCCATTGCAAAAAATCTGCGGTTGTTCTTTGCGGGCCTTGTGCCCGGCATGAGCGATACAGCTTGCCGTCGCCGCGTGAATACCGCCAATCAGTACATGAACCATCTGGTGCTGGAACACTACGCATGCCTCAACGAACTGGAACCTCACCTGCCATCATGACCTCTGAGAGACCAGGGGCAGGCAAAACAAACCTCGGGACAGTCTATAGCCAAGCATGATTTTTCACCTGCGCCAGATCAAACTTGATCTGATTTACTGGGGTTGCAGACGATGGAGTGAGAAGAAAGGCGAGCGGGGGTATAGCAACCGGCAAATAAAAAGACTTCAGCAGCGTGTTGTGCTCGAAAAGAGACAAGAAATCAGACGAAACAGGAACAGACATCGCCCGTATGAGGAGTCTGTCCCTGGTTCGGTGGTAAGCCCTTCAGGCCGAAGTGAATAGGGTCACTGAATGCCGTGTAGTTCCTTCCAGTTTCCCGGATGCACAACATAACCAAACAAGGCATGACCACCATAAATCAGCTCAGTCCCTTCGGGTATCCAGAGCATTTGTCCCGGGTAAACATGGTGGGTTTCCCCGTTTGCGGTCAGCTCAAAACACCCTTCAATGACAAAAACAACTTCGTCATACAATACCGTCCAGGCGACTTTTGCACCTTCCCACCTAGCAAAACCCACACCGATATTCGGGGAAACATCAGGGCTCAGTGCACGTGCGACGTAAGCCATGCCTGGCGAGTCACCACGCACCGTAAAATCGAGATCCTTATTATCTATCACTCTGACTCGTTTCATAATTCACTCCGGCTTTGCCATTTGGCTAAATGAATGCGGCTTTTGACCCCCATCCCCAAAAAAGGCTCTGGGGGGTTCAGGCTTGGCATCCCTGTGACCTGGCGTATGTCTTTCAGGGCGGGGGAAGATTCGCCCATGACGAAGTCCGCCAACAGCGTACCGGATATGGTGCCCCACGCCGCACCCACACCGTTATCACAGGCGCTGGCATAGACTCTGTCATCCAGTTGACCAAAGAAGTTGGTGAAGTTACGGGAAATGGCATATACCCCCCCCCAGGTATGAGTAAATGGCACGTCTGCCAGTGCCGGATAGCGCGCTAAGAACACCTGTCTGTGGTCCTCGCGGATCCGTTTCCGCATGGCGTCTGTCACACTGGCCCCGTATTTGGGTACATGCTTATAGGAGTTTCGAACCAGAATTCGTCGATCGGCCGTCATTCGCAATGTAGTGCCGGCATGATCCGCCGGGGTCAACCCCCAATTCAGTTGCCCTCCGTAGCGCTGCATTTCTTCATCGCTGAGCGGGCGTGTCCAGCTGGCAAACGTCATCACTGGTAGCAAACGGTTTTTCAGGTAACCGAACTCGCGGGTGAAAATACTTGTACCCAGTAATAAATCCGGGGTTTTGACCACACCATTGTCGCCTTGTAACCGCCAATAACCGTTCTCTTTACTGATGCCCCGTATCGGAGAGTTTTCAAGAATTTCCACGTTATCCGGCAAACTTTGAGCCAGTCCGCGCACCAGTGCCGCGGGCTGCATCAGATAGCCGCCCGGTGTGAAAATTGCCCGGCTGTAATAGCGAGTTCCTAACACTTTCGACAACTTTTCAGCTCCAACATGTAAGTAAGGTTCACCCAAATCTTTCATCAGGTGTTCAAAGTGGTCGAGATAAGCTTCACCTCGTGGCCCGACGGCCCCCTGAAACTTACCCACAGCAGACCACTGGCAATGAATGTTGTACTTGCTCACCAGTTTCGATAGCTGTTTAATTGCCAAACGATTTAAAGACAGCAGCTTTTGTTTATGTGCCGGATCAGGATGCTCCAGGGCAAACTTGTGCGGTAAATCAATCACGAAGCCCGAGTTACGGCCAGACGCTCCCTGGCCAATTCGCTGCGCGTCAATGAGCAGAATACGGGAATAAGGTGAAAGCTCAGCCAATCGCCTTGCCATGGCGAGTCCGGCAAATCCCGCACCCAGCACAACATAATCAGCGCTCTCTTCTCCTGCTAACGGTGGGTTTACCGCCGTATCGGGCAGTGCGTCATACCAGCCGCAGCTTGTATCGTCATTCGGTAAGTGAATCATACTTGCTCTCCCGTCACGCAGCAGACTGCTTGAGTGACAATTGCCCTAACCATTGCATACGCGTTGACTGAACCTGTTTTCCCAGCAAAGCAAACCCGATCATCTCGCCTTGAGGTGAATAGAAAAACGCCATCAGTTCTTCGGCTACCGATTCGATATGCCACTCACCCGGTGCGCTGGCAGACACAGGGAAGACCGTCAGTGGCATGAGGGGCGTTTTCACAATCACTGGGCTTTCCTTGAGTGTCACGGGTGTTGGTTCACCCAGCAGGCTTTTCACCAAAGATGGAATAGCTTGAGTAATGGGTGCGATATAAGGCTGCCAGCCTTGAGCGGTTTCTGCGCAATCGCCCAGCGAGAAAATATGGCTATCACTGGTTTGGCCGTAGGTGTTCACTTTGATTCCGCGTCCTACCTCTAAACCCGCAGCCTGGGCCAGCTTGACATTGGGAGTCAGCCCCACGGCACTGAGAACCAGATCAGCCTCAATCTGATTACCGCTGTGAAGGTGTATGGTGTAACCCGTTCCGGCTGATGCATCGCCCGGCGATTGCGTATCACAATCGATTGGTTCTATTGCGCGGATGCTGTCTTGTAACGACCACTTGACACCACGTTCACTGAACACAGCCTGTAATCTTTCCCCAAGCTGCTGAGGGATCAGTCGCGCCATTGGCCATTGCCCCAGACCAATCACAGTTACCTCTGCGCCACTTTCGATCAGATCGTTTGCAAATTCGCAACCGATTAAGCCGTCACCCAAAATGGCAATCCGTTTTTTCCCTTCAAGCCGCTGTCTGAAGTCTCTGTAGTCCATCAGATCATTGACACTCAGCACGGCAGAGCAATCTCCGGCAATGGGAATCTCAATCGGTGATGCGCCTGTAGCCAGTACAAGGCGACTGTAGGCGTAAGGGCCAATGCCGGTGTGCAGAATACGCTTCTCGCGATCAATCTGCTCAACCCGTGTATTGGGGTAAATTCGAATGTTCAGGCGACGTTCCCAGTCCAGCGCACTTTCAGTCTGCAGACTGTCACCGTCTTTACCCAGCGACAATGCATTCGACAAGGCCGGCTTACTGTACAACGCACCATCATCCGCCGTAAAAACGGTGATAGGAACGTGGGCAGACTGAGCCCGAAGTGCTGCTGCCAGCTGATAACCGCTGTGACCACTCCCGATAATGACGATAGGCTCATCGGCACAAACAGGGGAAGCCACCTCAGGTGAAGGTGATTGATCCGCTGCGGGATCCCCCGTTGAATCATCAGGAACTGCGACTGCAGCAACCTTATCCTGCAGTGCGCCTGCCGTGTCATCCGAGCTGATTTCAATCATCTCGAAATCAGCTTTACTGACCAGACAATCAGGACAAAGCCAATCATCAGGCACGTCTTCCCAGGCTGTCCCAGGAGCAATGCCATCCGCGGGCCAGCCCTCTGCTTCATCGTAAATTAAGCCGCAAATGATACAGAGCCACTTTTTCATCACTTTTACTCCAACTACCTTGTTCTGCATTGCCCTGCCATGAAGCCAGTCAGGTATTGCTGTTACCCTATGCCTGCCAGCAGTATCCGGTTCATCCCCTTTCACCCGTACCGGGCCGCCGGACTCACTCCGCCAACCAGATCACGCTGATAGGGAGAAAGGGGACGGATTCTGTTACGTCATTTCAGTCGTGCTGTAACCGAATCGCGATATTACGTGTATGGACATAGCTATAGATCGCTTCCTGTCCTTTTTCCCGGCCAAAGCCAGACAGCCCAACGCCACCAAACGGGGTTTCAATACCGCCAGCAAACCATTCGTTAATGAAAACCTGGCCGCCACGCAGTTGCTGAGCCACCCGTAATGTCTGATTCAGGCTCTCACCAAACACCCCTGCCACCAAACCAAACACGGTTCCGTTAGCAATATCTATCGCTTGCTGCTCTGTCTCAAAAGGCGTGATGACCAGAACAGGACCAAAGACTTCTTCCTGTGCTATCTGCATGTCAGGGGTTGCTTCAATCACAGTTGGTGCAACAAAGTAACCAGATAACTCAGGTGCATAACCCCCGGTCAGGATCTTGGCTCCTTCCTGTCTGGCTTGATCAATCATCGCCAGCACCCGTGTTTGCTGCTCTTTGGAGATCAGCGGTGTCATATCAGGCTGACTTTCACCCTGACCGATGACCAGCCCTTCCGCCATAGCCACAACCGCCGCCTTCACTTCCTCATAGCGGGTTTTGTGCACCAGCAGTCTCGACATCGCAGAGCACACCTGACCTGCGTTGAAAAAGATCCCGGCCTGAACGCTTTTCAGCAGGGTTTGCAGATCAGCATCTCTGAGGACAATCGCCGCCGATTTTCCGCCCAGTTCCATCACAGACGGAGTTGCTCTGTGCGCAGCATCTTGCAAGATACGCTGGCCGGTGGGCACCGAGCCGGTAAAGACGATCTGATCCACTTCCGGATGCTGCACTAAATGGCTGCCAATTTCCGTCCCCTTTCCACAAAGTAAGTGAATGGCACCTTGCGGGAAGCCTGCTTTTTCAATTGCTTTTATCAGCAGCGTCATGGCCAATGGCGATATTTCCGGGGACTTAATCACCACAGCATTGCCTGCAGCCAACGCGGGGGCCAGCGAGCGAGCACAAATTGAAACGGGGAAATTCCACGGCACAATCTGCACAGAAACACCAAACGGCACATATTGCGTAAAATCGATATAATTTTTTCCTAGTGGAATGGAGGTTCCTTCCAGCTTATCGGCCATACCCGCGTAATATTCGAAGTAGCGTGCTGACTCTAAAAATTCATCTTTTGCATCTTGCAGCGATTTGCCGTTTTCACGGCAAGCAATCAGTCCGCCTTCATCAACCAGCTCGCGAATCGCTGCGGCGGCTTTCAGCATCCATTGTGATCGGATCGCGGGGCGCACATCCGACAACAGCCCTTCATTTACGCAACGGCGTGCGGCAGCCATCGCGCGGTCTGCATCAGCAATACTAGCCTGCGCTATCGTCGCATACACTTCCGCTGTACTCGGATTCATGACTGTCAGCGAACGGTCTGCATCACACCACTGACCATCGATATAATTCAGAAAATGCGTCATGATCAGCCCTCCATCGCCGACTTTACTTGCTTCGCCAGCCATGTCTGGAAGAAATGCGTCGGTATATCCATCTCCGGCGAGAACACCCCACCGCCAAAGCCCGGTGAATAACGGCCTTGCTGCATGCCTTCTACCGCGCCAATGTCTTCACCAAACACCACACGCCATGATTCAACCGTTGCGGTGCGGCATGCTGCGAATTCATCCTGGGTTGCTTCATCCCCGACATAAAAAATACGTAAATGCTCAATGCTTTTATCTGCACTGATAGGCTCAATCATCATGGCGAAGGCATGATCAGCCTGAATGCCCAGCAGCACATTCGGAAACAGCGACACGTATTCAGCATGACGAAGCTTGTCCGCAGGCCAGCCCGGAAACTTCGGCAGATGCGTCCCAGCGGTATCAGACAGGTTGTAGGCCAGACTGCCTTGGCCCGCAAAACGCTCAGCAAACATAATGTTGTAATGATCTTCGAGCCGGGAGTAGCTGTTCAGGCTCGGGTGTACCCAAGGCAGGTGGTAAGCCTCGCAGTAGTTTTCGACGGCCAGCTTCCAGTTACAGTTCACTTCGATTTCCAGATTGCCGCCCATGTTCACGCGGCGCAGCAAACCCAGCCCATCGTCCCCGACAAAGCCATGCCAGCGCTGCTCCAGAGGAGCAATATGCTCTTCAAAGCTCGGCGCATCACCAGACAAATTGACAAAAACCATGTCCATCCAAATAGCAGAGCGCAATGGTTTCAGGCCGTGTTTTTCGCATTTGAATCTGTCGTCTTTATGCTTGGCGATCCCACCGATATGTGGTGTGCCTTTCAGGTTGCCATCAAGATCATAAGTCCAGGAATGATAAGGACAGCGAATCATTCCCTGAACTTCACCCGCTTCATGCACCAGTTTCATACCGCGGTGACTGCAGACGTTGTGAAAAACCTGCACTTCCCCCTGACGGTTCTTCATCAGCAATAGGGGCAAATTCATAAACGTAATCGGCTTCACATAGCCATTCTTCACCAGATCTGAAGCAAAGCCGATGCAGACCCAGGTCTGTCCGAAGACATGGTCACGCTCAAAGGTGAAATACTCGGCGTGGGTATAGGCCTCGTTCGGCATACCTGTTGCCTCGCTGATCGGATTCAATACGCGATCGACCAGCTCAATCGGGATGATGGTTTGATTGACATTGCTCATGTTCTTTTCTCCGCAAGTGAAATTGCATTCCGTGATCACAACATGGTGATGTGTTAATGATGCTGATTCTGGTTAACAACATCGCAACAAACAAACGACTTTTTTGGAGGGTGTTAATGAGAAATTGTCATACTTCTATCCGCCGGACTGATAATGCCAGACCCTGTTATTGATAAAATTAATGTTCCATGATCTGAGCTCATTCATGGATGACAAATAATCAGTTGAAACGTCTTTCCGCACTCTCTACTCTTCAAAAAATTAACAAGAACGTAACAACACTGAGCAGCACGCACTGAGAGGGATGTTTATGAGAGCAACATCAGGGATACTGAAAGGGCTAAACCCTACTGTTACGATCGCGTCAAAAGTTGTCGTGATAGGGTTTGTGCTTTTCTGCGCTATCCTCGCCAACCAGGCAGGGCAATATTTCGAAACCATTTCCAGCATTTTATTGCAGAATATGAAGTGGTTTTATATTGGTCTGGTGTCCTTGGTTGTCGGGTTTCTTATTTATTTAATGATCAGCCGATACGGCCATATCCGGCTCGGAAAAGACAATGAAAAGCCGGAGTTTAGCTATTTGTCCTGGGTGTCCATGCTGTTTTCTGGCGGCATGGGAATCGGACTGATTTTCTGGTCAGTCGCCGAACCAATGTGGCACTATGCTGACAATCCTTTTACTGAAGGACTGACCAATCAATCTGCCGCCACCTCAATGCAACTGACCTTCTTTCACTGGGGTTTACACCCATGGTCAGTGTTTATCATTGTGGCTTTAGCACTGGCCTATTTTTCATACCGTAAAGATCTCCCCTTCACACTCCGTTCTATTCTGTACCCTTTAATCGGCAATCGAATTTACGGCCCCATCGGCCACACTGTCGACATTTTAACGGTTGCGGTTACGGCATTTGGTATTTCCCAAACACTGGGTATGGGAGTGATCCAGATTAACTCTGGGTTGAATCAGGCATTTGGCATCGACATCAGTCTGGGGACCCAGCTGGTGATTATTGTCACTCTGTGTACCTGCGCGGTGGCATCCGTTCTGTCCGGCATTGGCAAAGGCATCCGGCGTCTTTCAGAATGGAATATGTTGCTTTCGCTGCTACTGGTAGTGATCGTTCTCTATATTGGCCCAACGCGTTACATTCTGAACACCTTGCTGGAAAGTACTGGCGCTTATGCGCAGAATATTATCGGCATGAGCCTGTGGAGCGATGCGCAAAATGACTCTGGCTGGCAAAACTGGTGGACAGCCTATTACTGGCCGTGGTGGATGACCTGGGCACCGTTTGTTGGCATGTTTGTCGCTCGGATTTCAAAAGGACGCACTATCCGCGAGCTGATAGGCGGGGCATTAATCGTACCTACCCTGATCACCTTCCTGTGGATCTCGGTTTTCGGCGGCGCAGCACTAAAAGTTGAGCAGGACGCTCGCATAGCCCATCAGGAGCAAACTGTCGTTGCAGCCGCACAGCAGACCAATCAAACACCATCCACCGCTTTCACGGGCGGACCGATTCTGGATGCAACCAAAGCAGATACCACTCGAGCCTTATTTACCCTGTTCGATAACCTGGATACGGGTTTATTTGGCAAGCTGTTGAGCGTTCTAGCCTGTGTACTGCTTGGCACCTATTTTATCACCTCAGCGGATTCAGGCACGCTGGTGTTGTGTACCCTTGATGCAGCCGGTGACAGTGAGCCACCGACTTTGATCAGAATACTCTGGGGAATAATGATTGCAGTCATCGCCGCTGTCTTGCTCTATGCTGGTGGACTGAAGGCCATGCAAACGGCATCAATCATCGCTGGCTTCCCGATTGCCATTTTCATCGCCGTCATGAGTATGACTCTGTTTCACTGTCTGCGTCGTGAACCCAAACCCTGGGCAATGCTTCCGGAGCATGTTCACCCTGAACAGGAAAAGCTGGACGGCCCGGTCGAACCACTCGTTGAACCAAAATCCCCCCTGAAAACAGACACAACACCAGCGGCGCAATCAGAAGGGGCAACCCACCAAAAACCCTTATTGTCTTAAAGCACCAGCGAAGCTAATCCATTCAAAAGCTGGAACCTGAGTTCCAGCTTTTTTTGTTCAACTGAGCGTGGATAAAATCCTTTTAGATCAAACCCTTCTCACCGACTTCATCCGGGAGTTGATGCAATAACCACTCGCGAAAGCGCTTCACGCTCGCTGGCATCACCCCCCTGCCAATGGGCTCCAGCATCGAGAAATTTGATTCAGTCGACAACACTTGCTCCACTGGCCTGACTAAGGCACCACTTTGTAAGTAATCATCCACCAATGAACCCCATGCCAGTGCGATACCCTGCCCATTAATAGCCGCCTGCAACAACATTGGATAATTGTTAATATTCATCCGGTTTTTAGGTGTGATATTTGGCAGCCCCACGGCATGAAACCACTCCTCCCAATTCACCCAGTCTCTTTGTGACTCCTCCAGCAAGAGCAAGGTTTTGCTGAACACATCTTCAGGCTCGGTCGGATGACCGATTTTCTCAAGGTATGCCGGGCTGCAGACCGGAAAAACCTCTTCAGCAAACAAGGTGGTGACGTGCATGTCGGCTGGTGGTGTGCGGCAATAGAAAAGCGCTATATCACAATCGAGCCGCCGTAGGTCCTGAATGTTATCAGATGCTAAAATCCGCAAATCTATGTCATCATGCGCATTCTGAAATTCAGCGACTTTAGGAAGCAGCCACAGTGCCGCCATCGCATTGGTTGTCGCCACCGTGATTTTATGGTCGCCCTGCCACTTCTTCACTTCGCCAGTGACTTGGGCAATATCCAGCAACGAATGGCTGATCGACTGATAATACTGAAGTCCTGTCGGTGTCAGGTAAATACTCCTGCTTGCGCGTGTAAACATCGCTGTGCCAAGGTATTCCTCCAGCTGGCGAATTTGTCGGCTAATTGCACCTTGAGTCACATTCAGTTCGTCAGCTGCCAGGGTAAAACTCAGGTGCCGGGCCGAAGCTTCGAAGGCAACTAAGCTGTTTAGTGGGGGAAGCGGTTTGATTCTCATTCTTTTTCCAGTCAGACTTGTTCTGAAATTCTTATAATGCTCACATAATTCATCCGTTAATATTTCAATATTAAGGATAGAACGACGTGAGGAACGCTTGTCTATTCTGGGCAAAAATCAGTAAACAACAATTAAAATAATCAAAGACAGAGACTTAAATCATAGATAATTAAATCCAGAATAAGAACACTCTGTCCATTTCACAATGGAAAGGAAAAGCAAGCTGTGCGGTACTGAATATCGTCATCCTCACTCTCAGATCACAATATCATTTCAAGGGACTGATTCAGCTGACGCCTGAGCGCCATCGCAAAAGCCTGCGGTTGTTCTTTATGGGCGTTGTGTCCGGCATCGGCGATACAGCTTGCCGGCACCCGGCTGTCATTCGCCATTCGTGAAAATTTGCTGTCGTGTCCGCCGTAAAAGTAATGCAGTGGCACGTGCTGCGACTTGAGCGCATCCGCCAGGTAAGCTTGCCGGGCCAATGACGTCGCGAGCAGCATGGCGGCAACACCGGCCCCGAGGTTATCACTGCGGCAATTAAGCATACTTTGTTTTTGCACATGATTAAGCGAAGCAAAAACAGGTTGCTGATACCAGTCGGCCAACACCGTACCGACAGGCTCACGGCGGAACCGGCGGGCCCAGCGACAGTCCTGTCGCCACCGCACCATTTGTTCCTGTTTGGAAGTCAGACCAAAGTGACCGCCTTCCACCGCCAGCAGCCGGATATTCAGCGGTGCAAACAGGCCGTTGGCCACTCCGTGCATGGCGATACGGGCGCCCAGTGAGTAGCCCGCCAGCACCAGAGGACGGGCCGCCAGCTGATGCTGGTTCAGAGTATCGCGAACCTGTCCCGCGGCCTCATCCAGAGAGTGACAGACAACAGCGCGGCTGCCGCCATGACCGGGCAAATCCAGCCCGATACAGGGATAGGCTTGCAGCCACTGAGCGCAGTCAAGCCAGTCTGCTCCGCTGCCCAGCAGGCCATGGAGAAACACCAGTACCGGACGATCCGGCTGATCGCTCCGGGTTAGAAACCGGCTACAGAGCATGCAAATCTCTGATGAACTGACTGAGCTGCTCGCAGGCTTCTCCCGGCGGCGTCTGAATCTCCACCAGTAGCGCGCCTATCCCGGCAAGCAAATGCTCATTCACAACCGTTTGATAAGCAGACAGTGTCGCGGTTTTACAATACGCCAACCCAAACTGACGGGCAGCATGTTCGAACTGATAGCCATGCGGCATCTGGTACAGATGCTGTTTACTGTCCGGCGGGACAGGTAGCAGATCAAAAATGGCACCGCCGTCGTTGTTCGTGACGACGATGACCACAGGTGTTTTACTGTGGGTCAATAACGCCAGCGAGTTCAGATCATGCAGCAGCGAGGTATCGCCCAGCAGCAAGATTAAAGGACTGCCGCTGGCACGCTGCACCCCTGCCGCAGTGGCAACCAGCCCGTCAATACCCGAAGCGCCCCGGTTAGTGTAAACAGTACGCCCGTTAACTACGGTAAACATGTCGACCAGCCGGGCAATCAGGCTGTTACCCAGAAAGAGGCTCGCCTGCTGACCTCTGAGGCTCAGATCCATCGCCAGTGCCAGCTCCGACATTGCACCACAGGCCGCTAAATAGCTGCCGACTCTGGCATGAACCTGCAGCGCCGTCTGCCGCAGTGCCTGTCGCCACTGCGGATCATGTCCCTTGTGCTGCTGAAGCTGTTGTGACTGCTGATGCATCTGTCCGGGCAGCGGATCATCAGCGGCGGTATTTGCTAACGCTGCCAGGGCCATGTTTGCCCAGTCAGCAATACTCGCGACAAAATGGCGTTGCGGCAGGTGGTCCGGATTGTGGCGCGCCCTGTCGGCCGATACATACCAGTAATCGCCCTGCCTTTCACTGGCCTGCCGGGCAATCCACTGAGTCAGGCGCTTAGAAATCAGGCGCGAGCCAAACTGGAGGATCAGATTGCACTCATTCAGCGGCGCGGCCAGCTCGTCAACCTGCAGCCAGAGATCGTAATGCGCCCAGTCACTGCCGATCCCCGACTGCGGATCACACAGCAGCGGACATTCCAGCGCTGCCGCCAGTGCGGCCACCGCCTGCGCGTCTGAAACAGACATGCCACCGGCGATAATGACCGTCTTTTTGCTGCGCAGCGCCTGAATATCATCAGGCACAGTG
This sequence comes from Photobacterium sp. WH24, assembly GCF_019204055.1. Taxonomy (NCBI): domain Bacteria; kingdom Pseudomonadati; phylum Pseudomonadota; class Gammaproteobacteria; order Vibrionales; family Vibrionaceae; genus Photobacterium; species Photobacterium sp. WH24. The sequence continues at coordinate 99,429 of NZ_JAGSOZ010000013.1, forward strand.
ACCCGTGCAGGCTGAACAGACACACAGGTATAAGGCTGTTCCGTACTTCGCCAGTGAGCGAGCAATCCTGTGTAATAGCACGATTCATCCGGCGGGTCAGGCGAATACAAAGGCTCCGGAAACGGGCAGTTTATGTGCACCGCGCCACCCTGCTGGTGCTGGCGAAATAACAGCTCATCTAACGATGTCAGCAGCCAGCTTAACGGGACAGACACAGAAGGGCTGGGCAAATCCAGGCTGGCGGTCACATGAGAAGAGAAGATTCCCGGCTGGCAGATCGCCTGATTGGCGCCGCAGCCGATCAATTCGGCAGGCCGGTCGGCGGTCAGCAGCACCAGCTTTTCACCGGTCAGCCCCGCTTCAACCACAGCCGGTAACAGATTGGCCACGGCGGTGCCGGAGGTTACGATAACCGCCACAGGCTGGTCGCTGGCTTTGGCCATACCGAGCGCAAGAAAGCCCAGGCCGCGCTCATCAAAATGGGTATGCAGATTCAGTACCGGATGCGCGGCGGCTTCCAGCGCCAGTGGTGTCGAGCGTGAACCGGGGGCGAGACAGATCTCAGTCCCCCCCAGGCGGGACAGTTCTTCGAGCAGGGTTCGCGCCCAGATCCGGTTCAGGTGAGCCTGTTCTCCAATCATCAGGCCTCCTCAGACACTTGCGTGACGGCGGAGAAAACTTCGATTAATGCCAGCAAGCCCGACACGTCAGACAGAGCCGCCAGCGGCTGTCTCAGCCGGGCAAAACCTTCCGGTGCCGTGTGAACACGTTTAATAAGCACACTGACCGTCTGACAAAAATGCAACACCTTGACCTCGCAGAGCAAAATAGGACATCAGCCGAACTCAGCCCGCATTCTACTGCTCAGTCAGCTGCCCTGAGATGCACCAGATCAATATTGTTCTCATTTTTTATCGTGAACCATAAAGAACCTGAGTACAGAGACTTGAAGTTCGCTTTTTCGCCCTTATATCAATAGCCAAAGAGCCATTAGCCTTACTTTCAGTGCGTTTATTTTTTTGAGGGATGACAGGAAAACTCCTGCCTGTAAATTGAGGTGAGCATGCTGACGCAACTACCCAGACTGCATCTGGAATTAACAGAGTGCAGCCCAAGATCCAATAATACCAACCATCAGACATTGGCGCCGCCACACTGGCCGATGAGTCAGGCCTTTCCGGCAATGCCGGTGACAGACAGCACGTTTCGGTTACCCACAGTGAAGTTTGTGATCCTGGTATCTGCTGAGTATGTACTTGAACAATTGAGAAAAGCCATTTCCCAGCCCGTTCTTCACTGATGCGCAGCCTTGTCTTGTGTGATCATACGATTAAGAGCAGACAAAAAAACCGGCGATCAATACGCCGGTTTCTGTTACAGATGGGCAATTCCACATTGTGATCAGTTAATGGCAAACATCGCCATAAACTCATTCACCGGGGTGGCTTCCAGCTTGGCCTGATCACTGCAGAGCTCAACAATCTTATCGCTCATGCCCTGCGGGAAGCGGGTCAGCAGGTTGCGTCTGAACTTACGCTCCAGCACAGGAATGCCTTCTTCACGGCGACGACGGTGACCAATCGGGTACTCGACCGAGACCTTCTCGGTGCTGGTGCCATCATTGAAGAAAATCTGAATAGCATTGGCAATCGAGCGTTTGTCTGATTCCAGATATTCGGCGCTGTAACGCTTATCTTCAATGATTTCCATTTTGCTGCGCAGCACATCAATGCGGCTGTCGCCACGGTGGAAGTCATCTTCATAGTGCTCTGCAATCAGATCGCCGTGAATCAGAGGCACAGCAATCATGTACTGCAGGCAGTGATCGCGGTCGGCAGGGTTGGCCAGATCGCCGGATTTGGAAATAATGCGAATGGCAGATTCGTGCGTGGTCACTTCGATACGTTCGATGTCATCCAGACGGTTCTTTACCTGATCATGCAGTGTCACCGCACATTCTACCGCTGTCTGGGCGTGGAACTCTGCCGGGAAAGAGATCTTAAACAGCACATTTTCCATCACATAGCTGCCAAAATCCTGATTCAGCCTGAACGGCTGGCCGTTGAACAGCACATCGTAATAACCCCATTTAGGTGCGGTCAGCACAGACGGCAGACCCATTTCGCCTTTCATGGTGATCATCGCCAGACGAACGGCACGGGAGGTGGCATCACCCGCGGCCCAGGATTTACGGGAGCCGGCATTCGGCGCATGACGATAGGTGCGCAGCGCACAGCCATCGACCCAGGCCTGAGACACGGCATCTATAATCTGATCGCGGTTTCCGCCCAGCATCTTAGTCACCACAGCCGTTGATGCCACACGCACCAGCAACACATGATCCAGACCTACGCGGTTATAGCTGTTTTCCAGCGCCAGTACGCCCTGAATTTCATGGGCTTTGATCATGGCGGTCAGCACGTCGCGCACGGTCAGCGGCGCTTTGCCTTCCGAAACAGCAACACGGCTCAGGTAGTCAGCCGTGGCCAGAATACCGCCCAGGTTGTCGGACGGATGGCCCCATTCTGCGGCCAGCCAGGTGTCATTGAAATCCAGCCAGCGAATGATGCAGCCGATGTTAAACGCAGCGGTGATCGGGTCCAGCTCATGGGAGGTTCCCGGTACACGCGCGCCGTTCAGTACTGTCGTACCCGGCACTGTCGGGCCCAGGTGCTTGGTGCATTCAGGGAAGCGCAGTGCCAGCAGGCCACAGCCCAGGGTATCCATCAGGCAGTTACGGGCGGTGTTATAGGCCTCGGCTGAGGTAACTTCGCTATTGGCCACATAATCGGCAATTTTTACCAGCAGTTCATCCGGCTGCGGGCGTTCATTCAGTTCAACGTTGAGGCTCATTCATCTTTCCTTTTACTTCTGAGTCGTTATTAGTCTGTGTGGTTAGTCCTCCCCTGTTGGCGGGGAGGTAAATAAGTTAACAGCTAGACGCGTTGGTCTATCGGCAGCCAGTCCTGATGATCCTGGCCGATATAATCTGCACTCGGCCGAATGATGCGGTTATTCTCACGCTGCTCATACACATGCGCGGCCCAGCCGGTGACGCGGCTCATGACAAAGATTGGTGTAAACAACTTGGTGGGAATGCCCATAAAATGGTACGCCGAGGCATGGAAAAAGTCCGCGTTGGCAAACAGGCCTTTTTCGCGTTTCATCACCGCTTCCACCCGCTCAGATACCGCGTATAAATGGGCGTCACCGGCATCGGCCGACAACTTACGTGCCCACTCTTTGATGAGCGCGTTACGTGGATCTGAGTCGCGATAAATTGCATGACCAAAGCCCATGATTTTGTCTTTGTTCGCCAGCATAGTGAGGATATTGCTTTCCGCTTCGTCCGGGGTTTTCCAGTGTTCGATCATCGCCATCGCCGCTTCATTCGCTCCGCCGTGCAGCGGGCCGCGCAGGCTGCCGATCGCCGCCGTAATGCACGAATGCAGATCAGACAGCGTGGAAGCGCAGACACGAGCGGTGAAGGTCGAGGCATTGAACTCATGCTCGGCATAAAGGATCAGCGAGCAATGCATAACCTGCTTATGCAGTTCCGACGGCGTCTTACCGGTCAGCATTTCCAGAAAATATCCGCCGGTACAATCCTGCTCAGAACTGGCGGTATCGATGCGCACACCGTCGTGGCTGTAGCGGTACCAGTAGCAAATGATGGCAGGCAGCATAGCCAGTAAAGTGTCGGTTTTGTCTGCCTGCTGGCTGAAATCCGTTTCCTGAGCCAGGTTACCCAGCATGGAGCAGCCGGTACGCATAACGTCCATCGGGTGCGCCTGTGCCGGAATCGCTTCCAGTACGGTTTTCAATGCATCGGGCAAGCCGCGTTTAGCTTTCAGTGTCGCTTTGTACTGATCCAGCTCAGCCTGGGTCGGCAGTTTGCCTTTCAGCAGCAGATAAGCCACTTCTTCGAACTGGGCATTGTGCGCCAGATCCGTGATGTCATAGCCACGGTATGTCAGGCCGGTACCGGTTTTGCCCACGGTACACAGTGCGGTGCTGCCGGCACTCTGACCGCGCAGACCTGCCCCGCCCAGTGGCTTGTTGAGTGAACTGTCCTTGTTTGCCGTGTTTTCTTTGTCCGCTGTCACTGATTGTGTCGCAGTCATTACAGGCTCCTTTTGTTACTGGTCGTCACGTTATTGGATTGAGACGCTGACTTCGTACGCCTTCTTCTTCTGTTGCATGAATTCTTTCTGTCCCTCCCCCTTTTCAAGGGGGAGGGAATATCCGCGTATGATGTCACTGTTCGCTGAATAGTTTGTCCAGCTTTTGCTCATATTCATGGTAGCCAAGATAATCATAAAGCTCTTCACGGGTTTGCATCTGCTCAACCACGTTGCGCTGGTGGCCGTCTGTCATCAGATGCTGATAGACATTCAGTGCCGCTTTGTTCATGGCACGAAATGCTGACAATGGATAAAGCACCATGTCGACACCCTGCGCGGCAAGCTCTTCGCAGGAAAACAACGGCGTTGCACCAAACTCTGTGATGTTTGCCAGCACGGGCACTTTTACCGCATCAACAAACTGGCGATACTGCTCGAGCGAAATCATGGCTTCCGGGAAAATCATGTCGGCACCGGCTTCAACACAGGCAATGGCCCGCTCGATCGCAGCATCCATCCCTTCAACGGCCAGCGCATCGGTACGGGCCATGATGACAAAGCTGTCATCCTGACGGGCATCGACTGCCGCTTTAATGCGATCCACCATTTCAGCCTGACTGACAATGGCTTTATTCGGACGGTGTCCGCAGCGTTTCTGCGCCACCTGATCTTCCATATGGACCGCGGCGGCACCGGCACGCTCCATTTCGCGAATGGTGCGGGCAATATTGAATGCACCGCCAAAACCGGTATCAATATCCACCAGCATCGGCAGGTCACAGGCGGCGGTGATCCGGCGCACGTCTTCCGTCACATCATTCAGAGTAGTGATCCCCAGATCCGGCAGGCCATAAGAGGCGTTGGCGATCCCGCCACCAGACAGGTAAATAGCCTGATGACCCACCTGCTTTGCCATCATGGCGCAGTATGGATTGATCGTACCCACCACCTGCAGCGGGTGGTTATCTGCAACAGCCTGACGGAAACGCTGTCCTGGCTTCATAACTTGCTCCTTGTTGTTGTAAGAATTATCCGGCAGAACGCATTCTGCTGAGTATCAGTCCTTTTTTAACTGACTTTCGATCAGTGTTCTGCTGCGCATTATGTGGCGACGCATCAGCATTTCAGCCAGTTCGCCGTCGCGCTCCTTTATCGCTGCCAGAATCTGTGTGTGCTCGTTCAGTGCCCGCTCCGGACGTGAATGCGAACGCGGTGATTGATAGCGGTACATACGCAGCAAGTGATAAAGCTCATCGCACAACAAGCTGATTAACTTGCTGTTTCGACTGGCTTTGATGATCCGGTAGTGGAAATCGAAATCACCGTGCTGATGAAAATAGGAGGCGCCATCGACCTGCTCAATATGGGTCTGATGGGTTTGCAATAAGACTTCCAGCCCGGCAATTTCTTCATCAGTGATTTTTTCACAGGCCTGACGCGCCGCCATACCTTCCAACGCTTCCCGCACCGCATAGATTTCAGCCAGTTTCTGCGGGCTGAGTGCAACGACCCGGGCGCCGACATGGGGAATGCGCTCGACCAAACCCAAGGCTTCAACCCGCATCATGGCTTCACGCAGCGGGCCGCGGCTAACGGCAAACTGGCGGGCCAGTTCAGGTTCAGATATCTTGCTGCCGGCAGGAAAAACCCCGGTGACGATGCGCTCTACCAGCACTTCCAGCAAACTGTTGGATTTGGTCGGCTCTTTTACAGCGTCAGCTTTACCGCTCACAGTCAGCGTGGGATCTTGCACATTGTCTACAATATCAATACTCACAGTTCTCTCCAACCTCCCAATCAACCAACATTGTCAACAATACTTAATCAACAAGGAAAAAATAGACCTATAAAAGATAAAAAACAAGCCAATTGTTAACACAAAGTAAATCTGGATGAATAGAATTGTCGACAATGTGAGGGAGATCGACGAGAGAAAATAGAGAAAGGAAAAATGGGCATGGTAAACCCTGAACGGCTAACCCAGCTGTGTTAACAATAGTGCATTTTCGCAAACAGGCCGCAAAATAACCGGGAAAAGCGCGACCGATAAAAAATCATCTCCAATCCGGGCAGTTAAACAGACGGAGCACCTCCGCTCTTAATCACATTCTAAGGCTTGAAAAGTCAGAGGTTGATAGGTCTGGCACGCTGTTCAATATGCTTTTCCAGCGATAAAAACCACTCCGGCAGAAAAAGCACCTCGGCCAGGACGAACAAGGAAATACTAACAAAGCGCGTGTGTACACTGCGCTTTGAGGCAACAAAAAACAGCCAGTCTGAGGCTGGCTGTTTGATCTGTAGTGTATGCAGATAAGAAGAGGAAAGTTTACCGGGTCGAGTCCGTCGCCACTTTTCGCTTACTCAGTGATTTCAAGGTGGACAGCTTCACTTCATGGATCAGAATCGCACCCAAAATGCAGCCTCCGCCCAGCATCTGCATCGGCGAGACTAACTGACCTAAGAAAATAAAACCCAGCATCAAAGCAAAAATAGGCTCCGAAAGCTCAACCAGCTGAACCGTCTGGCTTTTTAATATCGTCAGGGACTTAGTCGTGCACCAGAAGCCGCCTATGGTGGGCAGCAGCGCCAGCAATAAGAGGGTTAACCAGACATCGCTTTCAACACCAACAAAGCCCGACATGGAAAAGGGAACAAACAGATACACCACACCAAACAGCAGCAGGCCGCCAACCGGAACTAACCCGCCGCCAATGTTCAGTTTCTTATTCAGCACCAAAAACAGCCCGTAACCCACACCCGCCAGTACCGCAAACACAAAACCGGTATTATCCGAACTGGCGATGTTCTCATTTTCCATGAAGATCAGGTACAAACCCAGTACCGCGAACAGTACCGACATCCATTCCTGCGCCACCAGGTTTCGCCTTTCAAACAGCGCATTGGCAAAAAATGTTACCAGCGTAGAGACACCAAACAGCAGGAAGACCACCACAGCAACGTTCAGTGTTTCGTAGGACGCCGTTTCAAAAAAATACAGCATGAAAAAGCCAAAGAAACTGCACACCGACAAGGCTTTCCATTTGGTTTTTACATAAGTAAGCAAGGTAGCGATTTGTCCGGTGGCAGCCAGTAACACCACAATGATCAACAAAGCAACGACGCATTTATAAAATGCCACGGCTTCCGGTGAGAGGCCCGACTGAAACAGGTTAGCACTCAGTATGCCAACCATGCCGTTAAAAAAAGCGGCAAGCAGTGCCAGAATGACACCAAAGGTATGTTTTCTATCCATGAAGTTTCTCTGTGTGTAGGGAAGAGAGAATGCCAATTCGCCATTGAGCCAACTGACGTCAATGTTGCATGCTGGTATCAGGCTACTATCAATGATGTTACGCATCAATATGAATATTAAACAAAAACGCCATCAAACAAAAACGCCATCAACTGGCTGCCAGCTTTATTGCGTTGATTATTTTTGCATTTACAGTTTGAACAATATGCAATAGTGTTAAATCCAACGTTTAGCAGGTTGCGAATAACAAGGAATGTTTAATGCGTAAATTACATGGCGGCTGTCTGTGCGGAACAGTCACCTTTTCACTGGATGACGATTTTTCTCATTTTTATTTGTGCCACTGCGATCAGTGCAAAAAACTGACGGGTTCAGCCCATGCTTCCAACCTTTTTACCCAGCCGAACAATATCCGGTGGGAGCAGGGTGAACAAGCCATAGTGAGGTACAACCACCCGACACGCACCTTCTCCAATGCCTTTTGCGGCCAATGCGGCGCGAACCTGCCCTATTTGTCACAGAGCGGGAAAGCCCTGATTGTGCCGGCAGGTTCACTGAACGAGCAGTCTTCTAAATCACCTGACTGCCAGATTTTCTGCGATGAGCAGGCATCCTGGCACAAAGCCGGTATGCTAACTCAACACCTGCCGGGGTTTCCGGAATAACTACTTTTCTTTGAGAATATATCCATGAATCTCTTCGCTGTTATTTTTGCCGTGGCTGTCTATCGATTGATTGAAGAATTAACCGGATTTGATCTTGACGTGTTTGCTGATCCCTCCGACTGGAAACAGCTTACCTTGAAGTTACTCATATATATGTCGTTGTATGCCGCTTTTGATCAGATTTGGCGCTGGTACAAACAATCTTTTGTCACACCGCAACAAGGCTGACTGTCATAAAAAGGAGAGCCTCAATCATGAGGCTCTCCGAGTTTATCTCATCGAACTTAACTGAAAAATCTTGCCAGTTTCGACACCCGTGCAAATAGCAACTTATCCGCTATTAGCACAGTCACAATCACTATCCCTGCCAGCGGGAAACACACTCCAAGAATGGCAATCACAACCGTTGCTCCTTTCCACAGCGTCATGTTCTTCGGTGCTGGCGGGGCAGAAAGCATACGCTTGCCTTTCGGTCGGCGCAGCCACCACATCGCGATACCGCTCAGGCTGATCACAATGAATGCCAGGCAGAGCACAGTGTTTGCTGCTTTGTTCCACCCGCCAAAGTCGCCCTCGTGCAGCGCAATGCCCCACGCCATCACTTTCGCCATCGGGGAATATTGTTCGTACCTGATATCTGCCAGTACCTTGCCTGTGTACTGGTCGATGTGCAGGGTGCGATCCTGCGTCGCATCGTTAATATCGTTACTCATGGTACTTTGCAGCACGCTGTATGCGCCCTGCTCACCTTTAGGCAGATTGACACGAAACGACGTAAAACCCAGCTGTTTGACAAACAAAACAACCGACTCCAGATCCACCTTGCCCACCATACCCTGATGACCGGCATGTGAGCCGGACACAGGCATGGGCGTTTGCTCCAGGTTCCACGGCACTTCTTCCAGTTCGCCGTGGTTCATGTCGGCATGCTTAGCATCCGAGAGCGGCACATCACCAAATACCCCCGCGGGAAAACTGTTCCATGCCTGCACCATCTTGCTGCCCCAAACCCCCGACCAGGACAGACCTGACAGCAGAAAAAGCAGTAAAAACACAGACGTTAAGACCCCAAGATTCGCGTGAAGATCACGCCAGAACGTACGCTTGCCGCAGGTCAAACGCACGCGCAGCGCACCGGCTCTGCTGGCGTTGTCACGCGGCCACCACATGTAAGCGCCGCTCACAATCAGGATCACAGCAAAACTCGCCGCCAGCTCAATCAGGCGATCGCCAATATCGCCGATAAGCAGCGTGCCGTGTATTTCATTGGCCAGCGTGTACAGGTTGTTATCGCGATCAAGCGAGCCCAGCACTTCAGCTGTGTAAGGGTTCACTGTCACGAACAAGCCGTGTCCATCTGCTGTCACTACCGCAAAACGCGCCACATCTTCAGGCTGCTTTGGGGTTAAATATTGATTAATTGTGGCTTGGGGATAGGCTTGCTGAACAGCATTGAGCTGCTGACTGACAGGCAGACTTTGAGCGGCCGGCTCGACAAAAAGGAGGTCTTTGAAACGGAGATTATCGATCGTTCCCGCGTAGAGCATCATCAGGCCAGTCACCGCCAGCATCAGCAAAAAAGGCACCACATACAAACCGGCATAAAAATGCCAGCGCCAGGCCGTCAGGTAGCCGTTACGTTGTGGTGATGGCAGCTTTTCCTGCTGCGCCAGAGTCTCGTTATTATTTGTCATTGAGTTACCTTCCAGTGCGAAAAATACGCACAGTTACACTGTTTCTGTCTGTCAGGCAGAAACAACCAGCATAGAGAAATGTTTGGGAAATATGTAAGCCGGGGAGAAGACGGATCTATCCCGGTTAAACCGCTGGCGGTGCTCTGGAAGGCGAAAGAAAATAGTGCCACTGGCGAGGCGTGAACTGATAGGTGTTGGCTGGTTGTGCGAGGCCTGGCTCACCCAGCCCCAGCCATCTTTCATCAATATGAGCCAGGCTGAAAACACCGATGGGACAGTGCCCCTGAGTATCATGCTTGAGCTGATCTTTACCATCAGCCAGTTTAACGAGTTTAAAACCGCCCAGTGTGCACAAGCTGGCCCAGGTTCCCGCAGGCTGGTGATGGGCATTGACCACAGGCATAGCAATGAGCAATAGCCAGCTCAAAAAGCTGGCAACAATCATCATTCTGTGTAGTGGTTTTCCTTGCCGCATTGATACTCTCGTCCTGATAGCGATTGAATAGTAGATGTTGATAAAAGAATCTACAAGATGAAAAAAAATTCGTGACTGATGAGCCGGAGAACCTTGGTGGAAATCGACGCGTTTCATCAAATTCGGACAGTTCATCTCCTTATTCAAGGGAGGGAATATTCGTGCAGAAACCAAATTCTAAACCAATCTGTAAATCATATGATGATGATTTACAGAATTCTTATCCCAAAATCACACATCATAAACATGCTGTTGTTTTTCGGATATTCATTAACTAACTTCATGCTGACTGCTTAGAACAATCGCTAGTAAGTGGTAATGAGTCGTCAGCGATAATTCTAGGTTTCTTAAACTTAATTGTATTTTAAGGAGCTTACATGGCTTACGCACAATGGGTCAGCTATACCGTCATCGCAGATAACTGCAACCTGCAAGTGAAAAATGCGCAACACAGCTGGGGTAAATTTTATCAGTACGACAATAAAGATCATGAACTGTCGCCTGAAGAAGTGAATGGGCAAGTCGTCGAAATTGGGCAGGAAGGTTTTAACATCGTAAGCTCCTGTGGTCGCTCTGATTCAGCTTCCGGTACCCAAGGTTCGTTTGATCTGTACGACGGTTCAACAAAAGTCGTGACTCTGGTTTGGGATTGTCCCTGGGGCAGTAAGTCAAACAGCTGGTCTCAAACTGGCCAGAACCGCAATTATGTTGTGTCTGTGACAGGCGGCTCCATGAACTCTGGCGCCATCGGTGTCCTGACTGTGGAAGTGATCAAGAAACACGTCAGCTAATATAGAAGGCAGTGCGGGATACATCATCCCCACTGCCTTTCTCTTTTTCACCGCATAACGACACATATTCGCAATCACGCTTTGCTGCGACAGACACTCTTTGCTCGCCCAAAGAGTACCTGGCGCGCATAAGAAAATGCCGAGGACTACGCCAAATCTGAAGCGCGACATGCATATTTCCCCAAATGGCGGTCATAAAAAAGCAGCGTTTCCGCTGCCTTTCTGAATGCTATCTTTGGCTGATTCGCTGTTATGCCGTCACCAGTTTGCTCCGGCGGGCTTTCAGCCTCAGTTGGGCGACGGCCACTCCGCAAAGCACCATACCGCCGCCGATCAAATGCACCGCTTCCAGCTGTTCATTCAGTACAACACTGGCAATGATAGCGGTGATCACTGGCATCAGGTTCATGAACATGGCTGTTTTGTCTGCGCCCAGCATTTTGATCCCTTTCATCCAGCACCAGGGCGCAATCACAGAAGCAGGAATCGCGGCAAACAACACCAGAGGTAATGCATCGCCGGTAATCGCTACCCGCTGACTGGTAAACAGCATAGGCAGGAGGAACAGGACGGCAAACATGCCCTGAACATACACAGACTGCCAGTTACTCAGGGGCATATCCCAGCGTTTGAGTAATACACAGTAAAGCGCATACACGAACGCAGCCAGCAGGAGTAAGCCATCACCCTGATTAATGCCCTGTGCGAGCAACTGAGACGGATCGCCGTGGCTCAGCATCAATACCAGCCCGCCAAGCGACAGTACAGCACCCACCATTGCCAGTGGCGATAGCTTTTGTTTCAGAATAGGTACACTCAGAAACATACTCATCAGAGGAACCAGTGACATAATCAGCGCCATATTGGTGGCTGTGGTGGTCGGTGCGGCAAAATACCCCAGCGACTGGTTCAGTACCATGCCCAGAAACGCCAGCAATGCCAGCTTCGACAAATGCGGCTTGATGTTTGACCACTGACGAATAACAGAGGTAATAACAAAAGGTGTCAGTGCCAGCATGGCAAAAAACCAGCGGTAAAAGGCGATCGCTCCCGGATCGATTACGCTGTAGGAAAGTTTGTTAACAATGGCATTCCCTGCCCAAATTGAAACCGTCAATAAGGGAAATAAGTAGATCATGCGCTGCCTTCGCTGAGATGGTAGAAAAATACGCTGTACGTATGTATTCATTGTCTCAGGTCAGCTTAGAAATACATATCTCTAATCGGACACTCTACCCTTACATTCAGACATATCAGTAATTATCGGCATTAACTGATATCGTAATACGGTTTCGCCACTCTCTGCATCGGTATAAGATCCCAAATACCGGCCGCCATTGCGCTCTATGACACCTCGCGAGGCGGTATTTTGAGCGCTGCAAGTAATAATGAGGGGCTGAGAGCAACAATGCCGGCATACCCAGTTCAGCATGAAACTGGCGACACCTTGCCGTCTGGCAGTCGGGCGTGTCTCGTAGCCGACATGTCCGATAACATTTTCGACATAAGCGTTGCTGCCAGTTCGGACCCGAATCGCACCAGCAATCTCACCGTGACTGATGCAAAAAAACGTAGTCGAAGGTAGCCAGCCCTCTGGCAAACCCAAACCCTCGGCATGCGCTATCCTGCTTTTCAGGTACGTTTCAGGATGACTGACTGCTGCCTGATATTGTTTAATACCATTGGCGGCACACTCGTTAACATAAGAAATATATTTCACCAGATGCCGTTCAGCGGCCTTTTCCATTTCCATATCTCGACCTTACATTGAATAAAATCATAGTGTTATTTCACAAGACTACCATACTCCTTCAATTGCACTAGTCACTCTGTCTGGCTGGGTGGTACATTGTTTCCTGAATACACCTTCAATGGACTGAATGGCAATGAAGCATGCCAACCCCAAGCATACCCCGATTGATATCTACTTCCTGCTGACCCCTGACGTGCATTTACTCGATCTGGCTGGCCCCTGCCAGGCTTTTCACGAAGCCATCAGCTATGGCATGGATCTGAATCTGCATTTCATCAGTGATCAAAATTCCCTGAGCAGTCATCAGGGGCTAACTCTCGGTGGCATGCAACCTTTGCCATCTTCTCTGCCTGATAATGCCATAGTGGTTGTGTGTGCATCGAAATACCATGAAGGGATATACCGGAATCAGGCCAGCGAGCGGTGCATTGAATGGCTCAGGCATACCCCGAAAGCCGATACCCGGATTCTCGGTATTTGCACCGGGGCTTTTTTACTGGGGTTAGCTGGCTGGCTGGATAATCGTCAGTCGACAACGCACCACAAGCTCACAGAGGCGCTGTCGCAACAATTCCCTGCTGCAGACGTGTTGCCAGAACGGATTTTTGTACAGGATGGTCAGGTCTACACCACAGCAGGTGTAACAGCCGGTATTGACCTGGCCCTTCAGCTCATCGAAGATATCAGTGGCAGCCGGTTTGCTATGGAAGTGGCACGGGATCTGGTGGTCTATCGTCGCCGTATGGCAAACGATCCACAGATATCCAAACAGCTCAGCTTTCGCAGCCACATTTCACCGCTGGTACATTCCATTCAGGATTACCTGCAGACAAAACTGCATGAAAAACTGGCACTGGCCGATATAGCCGACGCCTTTCGGGTCTCTTCCCGCCATATGCAGCGAGAATTTAAAAACGCTACCGGCCTGACCATTAGGGAATATCTGGTCGAACTGAGGCTGGAAGAAGCCAAGTGCTACATTGAAAATGGTGACACCATTGAAGTGGCAGCGTTTAAGTCCGGTTTCCCCCAGGCTAGTTCATTGCGGGCCGCCTGGAAGAAAAAGTATAAAACCCTGCCAAAAGAATCCGCCGCTAAAGTGGACGCGGCGGCCGAAAGTACAGGGAGATACCTGCTTAATCGCTCAACTGGGTAACAAAAAACTGTGACGCCAGTTTGAGAGCATGTTTGGTGGCCTCCGGGTTATAACGGATAGGGACATTCCCTCCCTTGCCCCGGAAAGCATAAGGATCAAAAAAGGTACTTTCTGCTCTGGGCAGCTCAAAGGCATGGGTGGCACCGGGCAATGTCACCAGTTTCACCAAGGACTGGTTAGACTGTGGCAACTGGCTGACCAGCGTCTTGCAATCATCCGGACCATCATATTTGTCCTCTTCGCCAGACAAGATCATCAAGTGGCGGTCTGCAGCAATGCCGGTAAAGGGATACCCTGACACCTTGTTATAGGCCCAGCACACCGGATAGTTGGCAACCAAGGCTTTCAGTGATCCTGATTCCTGCTCGCCCGCCATCAGCATGGCAACCACACCGCCCCAGGAAAAGCCAATAAGGCCCAGTTCGCCGGCATTAATATCCTGGCGGGATTTCAGATAATCAATTGCCGCATACACATCCGGTAGCGTCTCTTTAACATGTTTCGGACGAGACAACCCGCCTTCCAACCCTCGGGCAGCCCACATGTCGATTTCTAATGTAGCAAAGCCCTGCCTGTTCAATACCTGGCTGTAGAGTGCGCCGCGTTCGTCCACACCACCAGAACCGTGCACTATGATAACCGCAGGCAGTGGTGCCTCAATACCGTCAGGTTTGGTGAAACGTGCAGCCACAGTCACCGGATTATCAGCTGATTGGCCGGACTGAAAAGCCACATAATTGTGTTTATACAAAGTGTTTGGCGTGTGGTTCTGCGCCGCATTGGCTGTGCTGGTTACCAGCACAGAGGCAAACAAAAGCGCAGCATTACGAAATGTGTTCATCATGACAGCTATACAACTTCCCTGAGTGAATGTGTTACCTGAGAGGCAGCCAGTGCCTGCCCGAGATCCTGAATGATATCCTGACTGGCTTCCAGCCCGACACACAACCTGACCAGGCCGTCTGAAATACCGTACTGCTGCTTCTCTTCCTGAGAATACCGACAGTGGGTCGTCGAGGCCGGGTGGGTCACCATAGATTTGGTATCACCAATATTGGTACAGCGGGCCACCAGATTGAGCGCATCAATACACCGCCAGGCCGCTTTCTGACCGCCTTCAACAACAAAACTGATCACCGGGCTATGGCCGGTTTGCTGTTTGGCAATCACCTCGGCCTGCGGATGCGAATGACTGAAGGTGGAAAAGACCTGCTTCACACAAGACTGCTGACGCAGCCAGGCTTCGACCGTTCTGGCGTTCTGTTCATGCATGGTCATTCTGGCCGTCAGCGTGTCCAGGCCGTGACTCAGCACCCAAGCCGTAAAGGCATTCATGCAAGTTCCGGAACTGCGCAAATAGTTTTTCAATGGCTGGATCACGTCTTTACGTCCGGCGATGACACCACCAACCGTTCTGCCCTGCCCGTCCATGAATTTACCGGTTGAATGCAACACCAGATCGGCACCATGGTTTAACGGTCGCTGGTTGACCGGAGACAGCAAAGTGTTATCCACCACCAACAGGGCATTATTACGTTTTGCCAGCCCGGATAACCAGGTTAAATCCGCCACTTTCAGCAGTGGGTTGGTGGGAGACTCAACCAAAATCATGCGGGTACGATCACACATAGCGGCTTGCCATGCATGCTGATCATCAAGATCCACACAAGTCGCCGTGATACCAAACTGGCCGAAATACTGACGAAATAGGTGGGTAGTGGTTCCGAAAATACCGCTGGCCAGCACAACATGGTCGCCCTGTTTTAGAAACGTCATTGCCAGCGCCAGATAAGCGGCCATACCAGAAGCAAAGGCCACAGCGGATTCCGCGTTTTCCAGCGAGGCCAGCTTTCGTTCAAAATGTTCGACCGATGGATTGGTAAAACGGCTGTAAATATTCCCTTCTGTCACCCCGTTGAACCTGTCACTGGCTTCCTGCGCCGACGTAAAATCATAGGCCGATGTCATGGCAATGGCCGCGGCATGAGAGTCATCCAATGAAGGAAACTCCATGTGTATTGCTCGGGTTGATTGCTCCATGCTTTTTATTCCTTTCATCATTGAGTCGGCGATTAAGATGGTGTAACAACCTGCGATTGCGGTTTATCTTTAAAGGCATCAGAGAAGTAAAAAACCATTCCCATTGCGACAGAGACAAAACACAACCCAGTCACTGCAAGTGTGATGAAGGAGTAACTTTGCGTCGCATCATAAGACAGGCCACCCAGCCATACCGTGCCAAAGACGAAGACCTGGTGAACGGTAAACAGGCAGCCAAAAATCTTGCCTTTCACTTTCTCGCCATAGGCTTTAAGACACATGAGTGACGTGACTATTACTGTTCCCATATAGGTCAGGCCAAATAGCACGGCAAAAATCATGCACAATAGAAAGCTGTCTGCTGAGAGCACAATCAGCATAGAAGCACCACGGACAGCGTAAAGCAGAGACAGCATCAAAGCCGGCGCTGAATAACGCAGTAAATAGCCCACTAAAAACGCGCCGATGAGTTCTGCTGCACCCAGCACGCTCAGCGATGAAGCGACTATGGTGGCCTCCCCTTCTCCCCCGCTAAAACGTTCCTGTAACATAGGAACCAAATGCACATCGACATAAGCCATTGAGGCACCGCAACCACCGAATGACAGCGCCAGTAACAGAAACAGTGGTTTTCTCAGGTGTTGATGCCATTTCAAATCATCCCCGTCGCTCTCGGCAGCTGTTTCAGAGACGAACTCCCGGCGTGGGAAAACACGGCATAACCAGATACAGGCAGGCAAGATCACCACAGCAAACACACCGAAGATGATCAGGCTGATGTCTTGCCAGATTACAAAGGTATTCAGCCACACCCAGAATGGCGACAGCACCATAAAGCCAATTGCTGTACCGTTGGTAATGGCGGCGTACGCCATGCCTTTGTTCTGACTGTCAAAGATACGGTCGACCAAAAGCGCCAGCGGCACAAAGGTCATCGCCGTTAATGCATAAGCCGCCAGCACGCCGAACAACACCAGGAACAGCCAGAAGTTGAATGACACTGCCATCAGCAGATAGACAAACACCGCAACTACAGCGCCAGACAAAATGGTCAGCGCCGGGCCGATACGGTCACATATCCAACCAACAACAGGAGACAATATGCCAATCGACAACCCAAACAAGGCGCTGGTTAACGAGAAAATACCCCGTCCCAAACCACACATGCTGGCTAAATCCAGGAAGTAAACCTGATAGCTTCCCTTAATCGAGGACGCCCAAAAGGTCACCAGCACGCCAACGGAAATGGCGATTATCTGCTTATTACGGGATATATCCATCAGGCCTCCTGAAGCGACTCCGCTTGCACCTGTTGATCTTTTTTGTCATAACCAAAGTGTTCATACACCCCTTGATACATCCCATAGAACAGCTCGCAGGTGATATTAATCGCCTCAAGGGCTTCCTGTTGCTTTTTCGGTGTATCACAGAGATCAGCCAGCAGCGCCAGGCCTTGCTGAACATGGCCGACATCTTCTTCCTGATGCACAGAGAAAAACAGCAAATCAGCTTCTTTCAGGTCGTACACTTTACCCAGAATATTGTGCCGAGCTTCGTCTCCCACACTTTCCAGGTTCTGCCCTTCACTGGCGACCATCACGGCCGCTGCACCTATGTGGTACAAATCCGGGTTTTTACAGGCGATCAAGCGATAATCAATCAGTGCCTGAGTCTGTGGCAGTGCCATAGCCGCGTCACGTTCAGTGTCAGAAATGCCTAATGCCTTGATAAAGTCCTGCATCAGCTCAACATGATTTTTGGTATTGGATAACCGGCCGGTTTCTTCTTCATACATGTTGTGCAACAGCGCCCGCTTGTGTTTTGGCAAAGGACAGTGAAAAAACAGATGCTCAATATAAGTCAGAAAGTGCTTAGTAAGCTGATAGCCCTGCAAAGTGGTGAACTTTAATAAATCTGGATTAGGGTTATTTTCATCCAGCAGATATTTAAAAAGTGGGTGACCTAAGGTCAGGTGATTTTCTAATGTCTCACGCATTAATTCGCGAAAATCTTTTTTATGAATAAGTTCAGCGCCAACTGACATAGTTTGACTTCCTTGTTTGTAGAATGTTTTAAAACGGTTCCAGAGATCAACCGTGCGTTGTTTCATGTAATGCCCGTCGAATGACTGCCCCTGATAACGGCTGTAATCATTCAGGATTCCATACGTTTCAAACCCACACTTGTTCCAGATTCGATGAGCCTTCGAACCACCCCGCACATCCAGTGTGAGCAGTTCAACACCCTGCGACATGCACGATTGTGCTATCGCAGCCAGTGTCTGTTCCAATAATCCCTGGCTACGGTAATGGGGATGAATCATCCCCTTTTGTAGATCACAAATATGCCTGGTGGTTTGCTGATGGCTTTTCTTAAAGAAACAGCAAACCACTACTGTGCCGTTTTTCACCCCAATCAGAATTTGCAACACCTGACTGGCGATATCTCTTTCCAGTGAAGATAAATACCGGCTCGCTTTCTGTTCATCAAAGCCGGTGTCGAAACCTAAAATAGCGTCATCAGCCTGACTGAGTTTCAACAGTTCTATCAGCGGTTGCTGATAGTCCGAGAACAGTTCAACGCTATTGATCAGCACGTAAGAAAGAGAATCAGACACAACAAATTCCTGTAGGTATTGTTATCAATCGAATGATTAATGAGTTGGCTCAATCCTATTAACCATTGAATCAGTTTCATAGCGCAAAAAGAGACATTTTTTCACCATAAAAGTGACATTCCGGTACGTTCAGGCTTGTCGCCTCCACCGCCAGATACCTTTATTGACCATCTGACCGACAAGCACCATGACAACGGCACCAATCAATACCGGCGTTATCAAAAACGACCAGGTTTGCCCGGTCAGCATAATTAACAGTGGATTAGCACCCGCTGGCGGATGTGTCGTTTTCGTCAGCAACATGGCTGAGACAGCAAGGCCTGAAGCCACCGCTAATGTCAGGGATGTAACGCCAACAAAGCTGACAAAAAACACTCCAATGAATGCCGTTAACAAGTGACCGGCTATCACATTTCTGGGCTGCGCTAACGGGCTGTCCGGTACACCGAAGACCAATACTGCCGTCGCGCCGAATGGGGCCATCAGCCACAGTCCGGCCGAGGTCAGGTTCTCTGCCAGCGACAATAATCCGATGGCCACCGCCGCACCCAGTCCGGATAACAGTGCAATACCGTATTGATTCATTTTGTACTCCTTCTTAATAATTAGTAGACCGACCTGTCTACTTAGGGGAAATCAGAGTAGACAAGTCAGTCTACCGATGTCAAGATGCTTTTCAGATGAGGAGGATGCATGAGTACGACAAGGTCATTGAAAACAGACAAAAAACAACTGCTGACAGATACCGCGCTCACCCTGTTTTACCGCCAGGGTATTCATGCTGTGGGTATCAACGAAGTGCTGAAAGTCTCTGGGGTAGCAAAGAAAACGCTCTACAGCTACTTCAGCAGTAAAGACGAGCTCATACTTGCGGCACTGGCTGCGCGCGACGAGATTTTTATGACATGGCTGGAACAGCAATTAGCGCCGGCAAACAGCGATGAAGAGGTGATCACCTGCCTGTTCGGGAGCCTGAGCGACTGGTTCCATGGCAGGGTGCCGGCATTAAGCCCTTTTCGCGGCTGTTTTTTTATCAATGCATCGGCAGAATTCAGCGAAGAAAATACCGCAATTGCCGACTATTGTTGCGAGCACAAACGCAAAGTCCGGGCGCTGATTCAGCAGCACCTTCACACGCCGGACGAAGTCTTGCTGGATAGCATTTGCCTGATGAAAGAGGGCGCGATTGTGTCGGCATTTGTCGGTAAAGATCTGGCTGCTGCAGAGAAATGTGTGCCGGTATTAATGACGCAGATCCGCAAATCAGGCTGAGCAGAAGCACACGGCTGCGTCGTATTGTATTGCGCGTGGCCTCTTTAATCAGAAAGATAATATTCGACCGTCGAGACCACTCTGATTTTTTTAATGTGCGGATTATTTTTATCCCGCGCACTGATTGAAAACTGGCCTTGAGTCGCTTTTCGGATTTTTCCCAGTGTGCTGTCAGAATCCGAGGCAAATTTCTGCGCCACTTCACGGGCATTGCGGGTGGCTTCTTCGATCATCTCAGGTTTAATGGCGTTCAGGCGGGTAAACAGGTATTCGGTCTGGGTTTGATACGCATCGCCGGTAAAAACGATGCCTTGTTTACCCAGCTCAGAAAGCGATCCCATGACATTACGTACCGTATCAATATGGGTAGAGTACACAGTGACGGTCTGCATCGCGGTATAGCGGTACTGCGCCTGCACATCACTGCCATATTGCTGGGCAGATTTATCCGTGATCGCAGGAGTGGAGACAGAAATCTCATCAACGTCTATGCCATTGCCCCGCAGGTAAGATCGGATCTGCGATGTCTGGCCATCCAGCATCTGATACAACTCCGTTAAATCATTACTCGCGACATTGTACTGAATCGGCCATATCACGATATCGGCCGGATATTCTCTTTCTGATAACCCTTTGACTGTCACACTGCGGTCAAGCTGCTTATAGGTCAGTGCAGCATGACCAAGCAAATAGCCCAACAGAGTCAGCCCCAGTAATATACAAACACCCAGCACGGCAAAGCCGATTCTGTCTTGTCGCTGCTGCATTGTGCCTCCTTGGCATTCAGGTAGTTTATCTACTGAGTTTAACAGGATTTTTTTACCACATCGGACTCACTTTCCAGAGGCCTGATGTTTCGCTTCGCCAACTGCGATATTCTCCCCTTGATGACTCTCAATGACAGTAAATAACCAACTCAAAAAATCAGCCACTGCTTCTTCTTTCTCACTGCTTTCCGGATAAACAAAGTAATACGCAAACTCATCGGGTAGTTTCATCGTCAGATCAAACAGTTGCACGAATGACCCTTGCGATAGCTGGTTTGAGACAAGTCTAGGTTCAACCAAGCCCACAGTGACATTATCCTGAACCGCTTGGATCACATGGTTGAGATCAGAGAACGCAATACTCTGGCTATTATCGAATGCATTGACATTTGCCTGGCTCATCCACATTTTCCAGTCAGGCCAAGTTTGCCCATTTACCGTGCAGTTGACATAACTTAGCGGCAGTCTGAGAAGATCTTCCGGTTTATTTATATCCTGATGAATTGCTAAAAATTCGGCACTACAGACAGCGACAACTGACGTTTCAAATAGCTTATTTGCCACACAATCAGGATATCGGCCATTACCGAACCGGATAGCCATATCAATACCATCGCGACCAAAATCTCTGACGTCATCCGTGATGTCTAACGTTATCGATAAATCTGGCCTCAATTGTTTAAATTCTCCGAGTTTAGGTAATAGCCAGTATGTGGCAAATCTGGCGCCGACTGACAAAGTAAGATGCGAACTATGCTTGTTAATCCTTCTGGCAGAGCCGAGTGCCTGTTCCATATTATCGAGAGATTCAGAAACAGCGGTAAACAATATACTCCCCTCTGGGGTTAATTGAATGGAGCGGCTGTTTCTTTTAAATAAAGAAAAACCCAGTTGTTCTTCCATTTCCTTGATCTGATAACTCACTGCCGCTGGTGTAAGGCTGACTTCTGTTGCCGCTTTTGAGAAATGTAAATGCTTTCCTGCTGCAACAAATATCCGTAATGCTCTGGTTCCCGGTATGAATTTACTGTTCATCAATCATCAAAAATTATCAAATGCAGGTTCAAGTAATACTTGTTTCTCTTTCCCGACGCAATAAATCAATATTCCTCCCAGTGTTCAGCTTCTTTCAATCAATAAACTCACGCTTATGGAGGCAAGAAAACTCATGCCAAATCAAGCTACAGCCGTCATCAATGGGCAATTGGCTACCGGATCTCAATTATCAGTGCTGACGTTTGCTGGTCATGCCCACTTTACTGCCATGCAAGTGCGCAATGGAAAAATTCGGGGACTCGACCTGCACATTGAACGCCTGCAACAAGCCTCGCACCATTTATTCGGAAAATCGTTAAGTAACGAGGCCATTCTTCATCAGATTCGCGACGTCTTACGGTCCGGAGAGAACAATCGCTCTCTGATGGTTTATGTGTATTCTGACAGCGGAGAGTTTACTCCCCGAGAGGATAGTTCAAGGTTAAACATACTGATTCGCCAGTCTGCAGCCAGTGACGGTCCCCACGGCCCTTTAACCATGAAAACCTTTGCTCATGAACGAATACTGCCTTCCATTAAGCATGTCGGGGAAATTGCAAAAACCCATTTGATGCGTCAAGCAGTTAACCAAGGATTCGATGACGCCATATTCACGGATAACCAGGGCCGGCTAACTGAAGCGAGTATCTGGAATCTCGCCTTCTGGGACGGTGAAGCAGTGATCTGGCCCAAGGGTGCAAAGTTGCGTGGCACCACAATGCAGATAGTGCAGCGTCAGCTGGACGCAATGCAGATACCGCAACAAGAGCAAAATATCACTGAAACCAACTTACTCTGTTCTCAGGCTGCCGCTGTCATGAACTCCTGGACACCGGGTATCGCGATTTCCAAGATCAATACAACGCATTTCTCTGATACCAGTGATTTTATCGCTTTATTACACCACGCATTCGCTAATGAAGCTTTAATCACGCCCTGAGTACCAGCAACTTTCTTTTTTAGAAAGCGGATGCAACATCATCAACATAGCGGGCAGAAAATGCCCGCCCACTTTACCTCAACATCGCTGTTACACGCCTTGCGAACCCAACCGTTTCGCTGTCGCAATCCACTCGGCACGCTCTGATTCTGATGACAGTATCACCGAGCCGAACAAGCTGGTGTCAGCTGCGCTGACGCCACTGAACTGCAGCGTAAACTGATCCAGCTGTGCCAGAACCGGGGCGGCCTGTACCGTCAGAAAGTCCTGCGGAGCATCCATGGTCAGGATGATCCTGGCTGTTTTTCCTGTCAGCAACTGCACCGGCTCCGGGTTATCACCTTCAAATTGAAAAGCAAATCCCGGCAAGAAGGTTCGGTCAATTAAGCCTTTAAATTTAGCGGGTAGCCCTCCCCACCACACAGGTGACACAATCACGATATGTTCGGCCCACCGCAGGGATTCCTGGAAATGCTGAAGGCAGGGTTCTAGCGGCTGAACCGCATCGTAACCCGAGTCAAGACTGGGGTTGAAGTGCATCTCCGACAGGTTCAGACGACGCACGCTACTGTGCTCCCGCGCTTCAATGTCATACGCATCCGCGAGGCACTTGGCAAAGCTTTCCGCTTTGGGGTTGGCATTCAGTAACAGAATGTTTTTGCTCATGATGTTTCCTTGTTGTCCAGAATCAATCATGAGTGTAAAGCCTCCCCTATAGGGCAGAGTCAAGCTGTCTGCGGGCAGCTATCCATAGATCGGAGACATAGCTCCACGCGTTTTATTTTCTGTTCAAGCAATGCATGCTCTGCCATCAGTTGCTGCCTGACATCAAGCAAGAAACAATGAATACGATCCCAGTCCACGTCACCATCCCGGTAGCGTATCACGCCTTTCAGCCGGTTCAGGGTCACGCCAAGTTGCTTGGCCTCTTTGATAAGCTGGAGCACCTCGACGTCCGTCTCGGTATATACCCTGTAATTACCCTGACGAAGCGGAACGCGAATCAGGCCCATGTCTTCATACAACCTGATGGCCTTGACTGACAATCCTGCCCGCTTGGATACCGCGCCGATGTACATGTTATTTACCCTGCTTAAAAACTGACAGCCACAATCATACTGTAATTACAGGACTGATGCTGATCAGCCATCATGCCACAAGCCCAGTTGCTTCAAGCGTTTATAGACAGTATTTCGGCTCACACTCATTGCTTCCGCGGTTTTACTCACATTGCGGCCCAGCGCCATGTACACTTTCGGCAACGCGGTCTGCCAGTCTTCTTCCAGCAGTTCGTCATCAATGTCGTCGGCGATGCGGGCGATCCCTTTGAGATCCCAGAAGAAATCATCCGGCAAATGCTGGGGCTCAATCACCTTACCTGCCGCCAGCACAGTAGCGACCCGCAGCACATTGTGTAACTGGCGGATATTGCCTGGCCAGTTGTGCGAGTCGAACAGCTGCATGACCTCGTCACTGACAGTGACATGGCGATCACCGTCACAGACTTCATCAAGTACAGACAGTACAACCTGCGCCATATCCTGTCTGTCACGAAGAGCAGGCAGAGCCACAGTCAAGCCGTTGATCCGGTAATATAAATCTTCCCGGAACTGTCTGGCTTTTATCTCATCACGCAGTGACTGATGCGTGGCACAGACCAGCTGAAAATCCACCGGATAGCTTTCACTGCTGCCTAAAGGCGTTACCCGTTTTTCTTGCAGCACACGCAGCAGCCTGGCCTGAGTCGGCAGCGGCATATCACCAATTTCATCCAGAAACAGCGTGCCTTTATCGGCACCACGGATCAGGCCCATGCTGCCTTTGGGGTTGGCTCCGGTAAAAGCCCCTTTGACATAGCCAAACAACTCGGATTCCACCAGCTCAGAAGGAATGGCGGCACAGTTGACGGCCACCATATCAAACGCTGCCCGATGCGAAGAGGCATGAAAAGCGCGCACAAAACGCTCTTTTCCCACGCCGGTTTCGCCGTGTATCAATAAGGGAATATCACTGTTGAGCACGCTCATCGCCTGATGAACGGCTTTTGCCATTTGCTTATCGCCCGTATCCAGAT
This sequence comes from Photobacterium sp. WH24, assembly GCF_019204055.1. Lineage (NCBI taxonomy): Bacteria > Pseudomonadati > Pseudomonadota > Gammaproteobacteria > Vibrionales > Vibrionaceae > Photobacterium > Photobacterium sp. WH24. Next base: position 124,085 of record NZ_JAGSOZ010000013.1, read on the forward strand.
CCGTCAGTGAGGGCTCACACTGTGGTGTTTCCAGGGCTGCATGGCGGGGAAAGACAATGCCAGAGGGCGCAGTAACAGACGGTTCAGCCGGGGCGTTTATCCGGGCAAACAGCGGAAAAGACGTCAGCCCGCTGAATGTCAGTGTGGCGTCCTGCTGTGTTGCCATCAGCGCCTGCAGGGACATACCGGCCACCATGTCTATGGTGATGCCAGCCAATGGCTTACCTAACAACAAATCAGCCCGGCGGTTGGCCGAGACAATTTGCCCCTGAAAATCAAACACCAGCAGTCCGGCCCACTGACTGCCCAGATTATCAGGACTGGTATTGAAGACAAATTGCCAGAAGTGCTGGCCATAAGCGGCAAGAATCAGCTGATTTTCAATCGCCTGGGACATGACTTTCACCATGCCATGTACCTGGGTCGTTGGCAGGTAAGCATCGCTGGAGACGTTAAGTACTCCCACAATCTGACGATGCGGATCAACAATGGGCGATGCCGAAGCGTTCATAAAACGGTTTTGCAGCAGGAAATGCTCATCACGGCGGATGTCGGTAATCTGCTGCGTGTGCAAGGCTGTGCCAATCGCATTAGTGCCTATCACTTTCTCCTGCCAGCAGGCTCCGGGTTCAAATAATGCCGGTGCCATTTGCTGCATGAAAGGCGGATTCCCCCAACGCTCCAGCAAATACCCCTCATGATCAGTGAGGATGACTAAACTGCTGCTGTTGGCGAGCATGCTCTGAAAACCGGGTAACACTTTCTCGCGGGTGACAGATACCATTACCTCTGCCAGCTGTCGTTTCTGCTGCCAGTGCAAGGGGCTGGCAAGGGTTAATTCAGGAGTCTGTTGACTGTCCAATCCGTAATCCCGGCAACGCTGCCAGGATTCGCAGACAAGGCGATCATCGCTTTGCAATCTGTTATCCATGTCGACCTTTGCTTCCGCTCTCATTGCTATTTGGCCGCAGCCAGTCCAAACACACATTCCTGAACGTTAACTATTGTTCACACAATGTTAACAATCAACATATCCAACATGTTGTTAACGAATAACAAACAAGGCAGTAAAGACAAAATACCCTGTGAATCATAAAGATAGTCAATGCTCAAGGATGTTAAATAAAGGTGGCATGTTTTTAGCGTAGTGCTGATGAGTCACGCACAGGGAGCCAGAACGGACATGTCGCTCATATTGGACAAAATCACCCGCACGGTAGACGGGCTAGATTGGATAAAAACTGCCAGCCTGATGCTTGAGCCCGGCTCCTTTAATGTATTACTGGGCCGCACGCTGGCTGGAAAAACCTCTCTGATGCGCTTAATTGCAGGTTTAGATAAACCCACGACGGGGAGCATTTCTTTCAATGGCCGCGATGTGACGGGACTTCCGGTCCGTGAACGCAATATCTCCATGGTGTACCAGCAGTTCATTAACTATCCCAATCTCACGGTTTACGAAAATATCGCCTCTCCGCTGCAACTGGAAAAACTGCCAAAAGCACAGATTGATGAACGTGTTATGCAGACCGCAAAGATGCTGCACATTGAAGATTTCCTCAAACGCTACCCGCTTGAATTATCAGGCGGTCAGCAACAGCGTACCGCCATGGCCCGTGCGCTGGTGAAAGATGCCGATATCATTTTGTTCGACGAACCTCTGGTCAATCTCGATTACAAATTGCGCGAAGAGTTAAGACAGGAAATGAGAGAGCTGTTTGCCTCCCGAAATACTATTGCTGTTTATGCCACCACCGAACCTAACGAAGCCCTCGCTCTGGGCGGCAATGTGGTGCTCATGCATGAGGGAGAGATCATTCAGTCGGGGCAGACCTCTGAGGTCTACCACAACCCGGCCAGTGTGACCTGCGCCGAGCTGTTTGGCGAACCACCGATCAACCTGATCAAAGGGCAAATCAGCGCGGATAATGTGTCATTTTCCGAACACGTCCACTTTGCCCTGAACGATGATTTAAGCGATCTGCCGCCCGATCACTATGTCTTCGGCATCCGGCCGAATCACCTGACCTTAGTGCCGAACAACGATGACGATCTTGAGCTGGCGGTGGATGTCGAACTGGCCGAAATCAGCGGCAGTGAAACCTTTCTTCATGTGTCCAACCGGGAACTGGCTATGGTGCTGCATCTCCCCGGCGTGCATGAGTACGCAGTCGACAGCCGTATCAATATTTATGTACCCACCCATAAACTTTATGTGTTTTCAAAAGAACGGCAACTGATACAGGCTGCCCGTTCAGGCTGGGAGAAACAGTAATGGCAGAAATTCGTCTGGAATCATTGGCGCACAGTTACTCAGCGCACCCTGCCAGCGATGCGGATTACGCCATTCGCCGTATGAATCATGTCTGGGAAGACGGCGGTGCCTTTGCATTGCTTGGCCCGTCCGGCTGCGGAAAAAGCACCATGCTGAACATTATTTCCGGCCTGCTGACGCCCTCGGAAGGGGCGGTAAAGTTTAACGGTCAGACGGTGAACGGCCTGGAGCCGCAGGAACGCAATATCGCCCAGGTTTTCCAGTTCCCTGTCATATACGACACCATGACAGTGTTTGACAACCTAGCCTTCCCGCTGCGCAACATGAAAACACCGGCAGCAAAAATCCGCAGTAAAGTGCAGGAAATTGCCGAGATTCTGGAACTGACACCAGTACTCGACAAAAAAGCCCGTAACCTCAATGCCGATGAAAAGCAGAAAGTGTCAATGGGACGAGGCCTGGTCCGTGATGATGTCTCGGCCATTTTGTTTGACGAGCCGCTGACCGTGATAGACCCACACCTGAAATGGAAGCTGAGACGAAAGCTCAAGCAAATCCATGAACAGTTCAATATCACTATGGTCTATGTCACCCATGATCAGCTGGAAGCAGCCACTTTTGCCGACAAAATTGCCGTGATGTACGACGGCGCCATTGTCCAGTTTGGTACGCCACGCGAACTGTTTGAGCAGCCTAACCATACCTTTGTCGGCTACTTTATCGGCAGTCCTGGCATGAATTTACTGCCGGTAACAAGAAGCAAAGAGTCCACAGAAGTGGCTTTCAATGGGTTACCGATTGCCCTGAGCGCCAGCCAGCAACTCGCCCTGGCTCAGACCCAGTCAGAGAACATCAAAGTCGGGATACGCCCTGAATTTGTTCAATTGCGGGACACACAAAAAGAGGCCGGTTTCACCGCCACTGTCACTCATACCGAAGATCTTGGCACCTACAAAATCGTCACCGTCATGCTGGCAGATACCCCGGTCAAAATCCGGCTTGCCGAAGGCTCGCCAGTACCAGCGCACCAAGGCTGGATCAATTTTCCCAGCCGATGGCTGAAGCTGTATATCGATGAGTATCTGGTCGGCGAAGACAGTGAAAACGGTGGTAAAGACGACCTGGGAGGTGGCGACAATGCAGCATAAAACCGACAATAACAAAGCATGGTGGCTGGTATTACCCGTTTTTCTGCTGGTGGCCTTTTCCGCCATCATTCCCTTAATGACAGTAGTGAATTACTCGATACAGGATATTTTCGATCAGAACACCGCCTATTTCGTTGGCAGCGAATGGTACAAAGAAATTCTCAATGACTCGCGCCTGCATGATTCGCTGCTGCGTCAGTTTATCTATTCAGCCTGCGTGCTGCTGATCGAAATTCCGCTCGGTATTCTCGTCGCGCTCACTATGCCGAGCAAAGGGGTCAAAGCGTCACTGGTACTGATAGTGCTCGCGATTCCGCTGCTGATCCCCTGGAACGTGGTCGGCACCATCTGGCAAATATTTGGCCGGGCTGACATCGGTCTGCTCGGCTGGTTTCTGAGCAATATCGGAGTTGACTACAACTATGCATCCAACCCTGTCGATGCCTGGGTCACAGTGCTGGTGATGGACGTCTGGCACTGGACCTCACTGGTCGCGCTGCTGTGCTATTCCGGTTTACGCGCCATTCCCGATGTCTATTATCAGGCCGCCAAAATAGACCGGGCCTCCAACTGGGCGGTTTTCCGCTATATACAATTGCCCAAGCTGAAAAATGTGCTGCTGATAGGTGTACTGCTGCGCTTTATGGACAGCTTCATGATTTACACCGAGCCTTTTGTACTGACCGGCGGCGGCCCCGGCAACGCCACCACTTTCCTGTCGCAAACCCTGACCAAAATGGCGGTAGGTCAGTTTGATATTGGCCCTGCCGCGGCGTTCTCCATCATCTATTTCCTGATCATCCTGCTGGTGTGCTGGCTGTTCTACACCTCAATGACAGCCATGGATAAGGAGAAATAATCATGCACAAGCGTAAAACGCTCATTTTGCTGCTGTACATACTCTTCTTACTGCTGCCGATTTACTGGCTGCTGATGATGTCATTCAAAACCAATGAGGAAATTCTCGGCGGACTGACCTTCTGGCCGACTGAATTTACACTGGCCAATTATAAAGTGATCTTTACCGATCCCTCCTGGTACAGCGGCTATATCAATTCGCTGACTTATGTCTCGATGAATACCGTGATTTCTTTGCTGGTCGCCCTGCCTGCTGCCTATGCCTTTTCGCGCTACCGGTTCATTGGCGACAAGCACATGTTCTTCTGGCTGCTCACCAACCGTATGTCGCCGCCGGCGGTGTTCCTGTTGCCTTTCTTTCAGCTTTATTCCTCTGTCGGACTGTTCGACACCCACATTGCCGTTGCACTGGCGCACTGCCTGTTCAACGTGCCGCTGGCGGTGTGGATTCTGGAAGGCTTTATGTCGGGCGTACCGAAAGAGATTGACGAAACGGCTTACATTGACGGCTACAGCTTTCCGCGCTTTTTCATCCGTATTTTTCTGCCCATGATCCGCTCAGGCATAGGGGTCACCGCTTTCTTCTGTTTCATGTTCAGTTGGGTCGAACTGCTGCTGGCCCGCACCCTGACATCCGTTAATGCCAAGCCGATTGTCGCCACCATGACCCGTACTGTCAGTGCCTCTGGCATTGACTGGGGCGTGCTTGCCGCAGCTGGTGTACTCACGATCATTCCCGGATTGCTGGTGATTTGGTTTGTTCGCAACCATGTTGCCAAAGGCTTTGCCCTTGGCCGTGTTTAGCATGATACCGGAAAGGAGATCATAATGAATTGGATGGCCTGGACCCTGCCCAGCGCACTGTTCTTTATTTCTATCGCCGGCATTTTGCTGACGATGACCGTCTTCGAGATCCTCAAACCTTGTGTTGAACGCAAAGGCTTTTTGCCCATCAGCACAACCCGGGGAGATCGACTGTTTATCGGCCTGCTCAGCAGTGCCTATATACACCTGCTCTTCCTTGGCATCACTGACCTGTCGATATGGATACCTTTTACGTTATCTGTGTTATGGCTGGCCATTTTGCTGCGTTGGGGATAATACAAGACTAAGGAGTTCGCACATGAACCGGACACGCTTTGTACCTAAACCGACTACATTAGGGCTGATCATCAGCTTGTTGCTTTCGCCGGCAGCACTGGCTGATCAATACAGCGATGCGGCGAAGAAATGGATTGACGATGAGTTTGCGCAGTCGTCGCTCAGCAAAGACGACCAGATGAAAGAGCTGGCCTGGTTTACTGAAGCCGCCAAACCCTTCCGTGGCATGGAAATCAAAGTGGTTTCTGAAACCATCACCACCCACGAGTATGAATCAAAAGTGCTGGCAAAAGCCTTTGAGGAAATCACCGGCATCAAGGTGACCCATGATTTGATTCAGGAAGGGGATGTGGTGGAAAAACTGCAGACCGAAATGCAATCTAACCGCAGTATCTACGACGCCTATATCAATGATTCCGATCTGATTGGTACCCACTTTCGCTACGGCAAGGTCATTCCGATCAGCGATTACATCACAGGGGAAGGGAAAGACGTTACCCTGCCCACGCTGGATCTGGACGATTTTATCGGCCTGAGCTTTACCACAGGGCCGGACGGCAAGGTTTATCAGCTTCCCGATCAGCAATTTGCCAACCTGTACTGGTTCCGGGCCGACTGGTTTGAACGCGAAGACCTGCAAAAACAGTTTAAAGAGATCTACGATTACGACTTAGGTGTGCCGGTTAACTGGTCTGCCTATGAAGACATTGCTGAATTCTTTACCGAGCATGTGAAAGAAATCGACGGCAAACGCGTTTACGGCCACATGGATTACGGTAAAAAAGATCCGTCGCTTGGCTGGCGCTTCACCGATGCCTGGTTCTCCATGGCGGGTGCAGGGGATAAAGGGTTGCCGAACGGTAAACCCGTGGACGAATGGGGCATTCGGGTGGAAGGCTGTCGTCCGGTTGGCTCCGGCGTCGAGCGGGGCGGTGCTACCAATGGCCCGGCAGCTGTCTATGCCACCACCAAGTACGTCGAATGGCTGAACAAGTACGCGCCCGCAGAAGCCCAGGGCATGACCTTCTCTGAAGCCGGTCCCGTTCCCGCACAAGGCAATATCGCTCAGCAAATTTTCTGGTACACCGCTTTCACGGCCGATATGACCAAACCCGGGCTGGAAGTGGTGAATCCGGACGGCACGCCTAAATGGCGTATGGCCCCATCGCCAAAAGGCCCCTACTGGGAAGAAGGGATGAAACTGGGCTATCAGGATGCCGGCTCATGGACGCTGATGAAAGCCACCGATCCCGAGCGCCGCAAAGCCGCCTGGTTATATGCGCAGTTCACCGTAGCGAAAACCGTCTCGCTGAAGAAAACCCTGGTCGGCCTGACCCCGATTCGTGAGTCAGACATCAATTCTGACATCATGACAGAAGCGGCGCCTAAGCTGGGTGGCCTGGTTGAATTCTACCGCAGCCCGGCACGGGTTCAGTGGACGCCAACCGGCACCAATGTGCCTGACTATCCGAAGCTGGCTCAGCTCTGGTGGCAGTACATAGCCGAAGCCGCGAACGGCGAGAAAACCCCGCAGCAGGCACTGGACGGGCTGGCAACCGCACAGGATCGCGTGCTGGAGCGTCTGGAACGTGCCAATGTGCAGGGGGAATGTGGCCCTAAACTCAATAAGCCAAGAGATGCCGCCTACTGGCTGGCCCAACCCGGCGCACCGAAAGCCAAGCTGGCTAACGAGAAGCCCAAAGGCGTGACCATTAAATACGCTGAACTGCTGAAATCCTGGCAGCAGTGACGAGCAGGTAACAGAAACCATCAGGGAGGCATAATGCCTCCCTGATGTTGCAATCAGCTGAACGTTGAAATATATAACTTTTCCACTTTTGCTCTCGCCCAGTCCGTTTTGCGTAAAAACTTCAGTGACGATTTAATGGAAGGGTCATTTTTAAAACAGTTAATATCGATTTCGCACGCCAGAATCATCCACCCATAATGATCAACCAATTGGGTTAAGATTTTTTCCAGAGTAAGGCCGTGCAGGGGGTTATTCGGTTGTTCGCGGGTCATAAGCTTTTCTTCGGTGGCAGTGTTGGTAACGGGGAAGAGTATACAGAATATTTCGCCATCCGGCATGGAGACAATGCATCCGCCCCAAAGTATTACTTTCACTCTGGTCGGTAAGCTGAGAGAATGCCGCGGTCATTTCAAATAAAACGACCCATCATGAAACTTTTAGTTCGTAACCTTTCTCGTTCAACCACTGAACAAGACATCCGTAAATTGTTTTCTGAACACGGCAAAGTCACAGAGTGCACTTTGGTGTTAGATCAGGAAACCGGCCATTCCAAAGGCTTCGCTTTCGTCGAAATGCCGGATCAGGATCAAGCCAAAGCAGCGATAACCAGCCTGAACATGACATCGCTTGCCAAAAGCAAAATTCGGGTGAAAAAAGCTCACTAAATCAGTCATCCGATAGCCAGAAAAGAAGCCCCTTTTCTGGCTGTTTCATTTCTGCTTCCAGTCAATCAACGCACAGATAAGCAACACATACCGATATTCACCTCCTCATGCACCCTTGAAGAAAATATTTTTTGAACCTTCAAAGCAATGCCATTTAACTGCTCTGTCGATAAGCCTTCTCTGTCTGTCATCTTTGGTCTGTTATCTTTGCCTATATTTTTGATCAGGCTGAAAATAGTAGCCTGAATCCCGTAGGATTTATCTGTGTTTATTCATATCAAATCAGACTAGACTGAGTTGAACTCCAAAAACTAAAGGAAAATACCATGATTCAACAAGGCCAGACTCTGCCAGCCGCTACCCTGGGTGAACTGACCAAAGACGGCATGGTCAACCATGACGTTGCAGAACTGTTTGCAGGCAAGAAAGTGGTGTTGTTTGCGGTTCCCGGCGCCTTCACGCCGACTTGCTCGGAATCTCACCTGCCAGGTTATGTTGTGCTGGCTGATCAGCTGAAAGCCAAAGGCGTGGATATCATTGCCTGCGTGTCAGTCAACGATGCCTTTGTGATGCAAGCCTGGGGCGAAGCACAAAATGCTTCAGAAATTATGATGCTGGCAGACGGTGACGGCAGTTTCACCAAAGCGCTGGGCCTGGAGATGGACACCGCGAAGTTCGGCGGCCTGCGCTCGCAACGCTATGCGATGATCATCGACAACGGTGTTGTCACACAGCTGAACGTAGAAGCACCAAAAGAATTTGAAGTCAGCAAGGCAGAAACCATTCTGGCAAGCCTGTAATTTCAGAAAAACACAACGGAAGCGAAAGCTTCCGTTGTTCTCGGCTTTACTTTATCTCTGTCATCGAAAAATGATGGCTGGCAATGTGAAACCCTTCCCGTAAATAGAACTTATGCGCCGCAAAACGCTGCACGCCCGAGTCCAGATGCAGTTGCTGGCACCCCTGCTCTTTTGCGTACACTTTAAACCAGTCAATCAAACATTCTCCGACCCCCTTGCTGCGGTGTTGCTCAGCCGTCACCAGGTCATCAATATAAATGGCTTTGCCCCAGGCCAGCTTATCTGACACTACAAACCCTGCCACACCCATCACCTGATCGCCCGATTTGACGTAAACCACCTGATAGCCCTGCGCCATCTGCCGGGTGATCTGCGCCAGCAAAGCGGCTCTGTCGTACTGCGGCCGCAACTGGCGCAAAACATCCAGCACTGAGGGTTGATCCTGATTATCTTCAAAAAAATGTACTTTCATCGGGTTCCTGTGACTTCCTGTTCAGATCTTGATGTCGTTGTCTGTTTATAGCGTTTTCAATCGCACCTGCACAATGATTTTATCCATAGCCAGTTAATCGCGCTAACCATAAGGCTGTGCGCTTTAGTTCACTGATTGCACCCTGCCATCAATCCAGACTTTGATATCGGCCAGCACACGTTCAACCTGGCTCTGGCCCTGTGCATCATTGAAAGCATGATCAAGGCCAGCATAGGTATGAGGTTGGATATGGGGGGCGGTTTTCTTTAATGCCCTGACCATGGTGTCAAACGCATACGGGCTCACGTTGGTATCCTCTTCCGACTGAATCAAAAGCACAGGCACATCAATCGCTTGCAGTATCTGCTGCTGGTCGGCAGTCAGCATGGCTTTCCACCATGGAAAACCGTGCCCACTGACAGCAATGTCCATCTCGTTACTCTGTATCACGGCTTCAGAAAACTGTCTGAACCCTTTTTCCGCTTCGCTGAAAGCCTGCGCTGGCATCTGGGACTGCATATTATAGAGCACGTCATCAATGAAAAAGCGCCCACCGCCATTCAGCGCTACCACAGCGGTCACTTTGTCACTCTTCGCGGCCAGCAGATTCGCCACCAACGCCCCTTCACTGCCCCCCAGCAAGATAATCTGGGCATAACGATTGTCCTGATCCAGTTTATCCAGCACCGCCAGGTAATCATCCACCCGTTGTAACGGAGAATCCTGTTTCAGATAGGCGTCAGGACAGTCCGTCCGCTGCGGATCGGTATTCCAGCTCAACCCGTTATCAATCCCGTATTTTTCTACCGTCAGAATGTCGGCACCTGCCATCACCTGGCTAAAATTTTCATTGATATTTTTATTATGAAAAACACTGTTGCAGTCTGAACCCTGAACCAGCACCAGCAAACTGTCGCTGCCACGCCCGGTCAGATAATAGGTAATCTCCGAACCATCACTCCGTTTAACCGCTTCCGTCACCATTGACAAAGCCGGCAAGGACGCCACTGAAAAGACAGTAGCCACCGTTAACAATAAGCGCTTTAACATCCATTTATCTCCTGTGATCCAATCATCTTCTTGGATAACGCTTTTGACATATTGTTCCCAATAAAATGCAACATCACACATAGTCTGCATTTTTCTATCAGGTCAGCTCGTGCTGTGACCCGTGAAGGACGATTGCGAAACATGACTGCCGTTTAAATCATGGCGACCTCTGAACCCATGCCGCAACACAAATGATTTCAGATAAAGATGGCAGGCATTATCATGGTTTTGGTAATCTTATCCGGCAACGGTTCATTTTGAGCCGTAAATACAAATGATTATTCGATAAAACAGCCACTTATATAATGAAAAATATCGAAACGAAATGGTTACAGGATTTTCTGACACTGGCCGAACTGCGTAACTTTTCCCATGCAGCCGCTGTACGTAATGTGACGCAGCCGGCTTTCAGTCGCCGGATAAAATCCCTTGAAGCCGAACTAGGGCTGAATTTAATCGATCGCAGCAAAACCCCCATCGAGCTGACACTGAAAGGCAAGCAGTTTAAAACGACTGCGCTGTCGATTCTTCAGCAACTGGATGACGAAGTGAGCCGTCTGGCTGGCAGCTCATTTCTGGGTCGTCATACCGTGCGGATCAGCTCTTCGCATTCCATGGCGATCAGTGTGCTGCCTAAGCTGCATGCCTGTTTGTTTAACCCGACCTTAAACACTCAGCTTTCTGTGGTAGCCAATGAGGTGGATGACGCGGTAAAACAGCTGATCGACGGTAAATGCGATTTTCTGTTTTCATTCTATGAGGACAGCCTGCAAATGGCGCCTTACCGTTCTGTTTATCTGGGGCGCTCTTATCTGTACTGCGTGTCGGCGGTCGATGAACATGGTAAACCACTCTTTGATCCCGCAGACAATGATGCCGTGCCGTCGCTGGACTATACCCCGGAAAGTTACATGGGCCGGGCGCTGCAACGCGCCAACCGGACATTAACGCCGAATACTGTCTGTACCTCATCGATGACAGATTTCATCAAAGCCCTGGTGATGCAAGGGAAAGGCATCAGCTGGTTACCGGATTACGCCATCAAAGATGAGCTGGCCGCCGGACGGCTACAGATACTGACCGCACGGGAGCCCGTGCCGCTGGATTTGTACATTTACCGTTATCACTCCCGGCTCCACCCGACCTGCGAAGCCATCTGGAGTGCGCTGAGTAAGATCAGCCCGATTGATGGCCTGATGAGCAGGGACTGACAATCACTGTCCCCCAGAAATAAAAAAACCTCCCTTGAAAACAAGGGAGGTAAAGGATGTAGGGTTTCAAGACCTTTTATTTATTGTTCTTTATATTCTTTCAGTTATTACATTCTTTTAGCTGTACAGCTTGGCTTTGTAGCTCGGGCGCATCAGGTTCTGAGCAGAGAAAATATCGTTCAGCTCCTCTTCACTCAGCAGGCCACGCTCCATCGCAACTTCTTTCACGCTACGACCGGTTTCAGCACAAATCTTACCGACGATATCGCCTTCGTGGTGGCCGATATACGGGTTCAGGTAAGTTACGATACCGATAGAGTTGAAGACATAATCTTCACAGATCTGGCGGTTCACTTTGATACCCGAGATACATTTGTCCGCCAGATTGATACAGGCATTGCTCAGCAGTTCAATCGATTCGAAAATCGCCTGGCCGATCACCGGCTCCATCACGTTCAGCTGCAACTGTCCGGCTTCTGCCGCAAAGGTCACTGTGGTGTCGTTACCGATCACTTTAAAGCACACCTGATTCACCACTTCCGGAATCACAGGGTTTACTTTAGCTGGCATGATGGATGAACCCGCCTGCATTTCCGGCAGGTTAATTTCATTCAGACCGGCACGCGGACCCGATGACAGCAGACGCAAATCGTTACAGACTTTCGACATCTTAACCGCCAGTCGCTTCAGCGCGCCGTGCACTGTCACGTAAGCGCCACAGTCAGACGTCGCTTCAATCAGATCTTCTGCTGGTACACAGTCCAGGCCGGTCGCTTCTGCCAGATATTTCACCGCCAGTTCCTGATAGCCAGCCGGGGCGTTAAGGCCGGTACCAATCGCTGTGGCACCCAGGTTCACTTCCAGCAGCAAAGCCGCGGAATATTTCAGGTTTTTGATTTCTTCTTTCAGCAAAATACTGAAAGCGTGGAATTCTTGTCCGACCGTCATAGGCACGGCGTCCTGCAACTGAGTACGGCCCATCTTCAGCACATCACTGAACTCTTCGCTTTTGGCATCAAACGCCGCCTGCAGATGCTCAATAGAACCCACCAGCTTGATAATGCTGTTGTACACGGCCACACGGAAGCCTGTCGGGTAAGCACAGTTGGTCGACTGGCTCTTGTTAACATGATCATTCGGGTTAATGATGTGATACTCGCCTTTGGCATGGCCTTTCAGCTCCAGCGCAATATTGGCGATCACTTCATTGGTGTTCATGTTCACAGAAGTACCTGCGCCGCCCTGATACACGTCAGAGATGAACTGATCCATGCATTTACCTGTTTCCAGAATCAGATCGCAGGCTTGAATGATGTACTGGCCCACTTCCGACGGAATACTGCCCAGCTCCATATTGGCACGTGCTGCCGCTTTCTTGGTAAAGACCATGCCGCGAACAAACTCTGGCACGTCGGAAATACGCATTGAAGAAATATTGAAGTTCTCGTAAGCGCGAAGAGAATGAATGCCGTAATAAGCAGAAGCGGGAATTTCACGCTGGCCTAACAGATCTTCTTCAATACGTACTTGCTGGACAGTATCAAGCATAGCGGTCACCTTAAACTCATGGGTAGGAAAGAGATACCACTTCGCCGCTTATACGAGCCATCTTCAGCTTCTTATGGCGGCTAAGTGCTTCATACAATCGTCGTTTTGAGCCTTAAAGGGAAATGCATAAAAGTAAGCAACAATGCAATTAATGCATAGCTGAAGAGATTGCAAAAAAAGGCTATTTATTCTTATCAGCCCGGAATGCTTAATAACCGGCACTTTATGCATCACTTATGCATGAAACCATTAAACACTTTTATAAGCAGCCTGTTAGCCTGCACTCTGGCGAGATCGCTCAATGGGCAGGAATATGATCCTGGTCTGAATATTGTCTTTTATCCATCACACTAAAAATGCATTGCCTACCCGGTGTAATTCACAAACTCTTGCACGATTTTCCTCAGTTTCTGTCCACAAAACCTATTTACCTGTATAAAAAGTCACCTGTATAAAAAGCCGCCTGTGTAAAAAGTCGCATGCATAAAAAAGGCCAGCCTTTGCGGCTGGCCTATCTCTCTATAGAGCTCAACGAGGATTAAGCGATATCTTCGCTCGCCGTCAGGGTCGTTTTCTCTGTACTGCGGTTATAGACTTCAGTATCCAGCTCGTCTTCGCTGCGACCAACCAGGACAGCAACCATCAGATCGCCACAGACATTCACAGTGGTACGAGCCATATCCAGAATACGGTCAATACCTGCAACAATCGCCAGACCTTCCATTGGCAGGCCAACTGTGGTCAGTACCAGCGACAGCATGATCAGGCCGGCACCCGGTACACCGGCGGTACCAATGGAAGCCAGCGTTGCTGTCATCACTATGGCAACATAGTCGGCAAACTCCAGGTTAATACCAAATGCCTGTGCGACAAACAGCGCCGCCACACCCTGATACAACGCCGTGCCGTCCATGTTAATGGTCGCGCCTAACGGCAGAACAAAACTGGACACACCTTTAGACACACCCAGCTCTTCACGGGCGCATTTAATGCTGGCAGGCAAGGTGCCTGAACTGCTGGTGGTGGTAAAGGCCACTGCAGCCGGGGTCGCGATACCTTTGATATAAGGCATAGGGTTAAGACGACCGAAGACTTTGATCACCGCCGGGTAGAACAGCAGTACATGCAGCAGGCTACCGATGTAAGCCACCGCAATCACTTTAAACAGTGGCAGCAGGATTTCCAGACCGTATTTACCGGCCACCCAGGCCATCAGACCGAAGATACCGTAAGGTGCCAGCTTCATGACCAGTTCAGTCAGCTTGTACATGGCCTCAGCCAGACTTTCGAACACCTGAACGGCAGGTTTTCCTTTCTCACCACACAGGTTCAGCGCCACACCCAGACCCAGAGCGAATACGATGATTTGCAGAATGTTCCCTGTTGCCAGTGCACTGATAGGGTTATTCGGGATTAAACTGAGCAGTGTCTGAACCAGAGTCGGCGCTTCTTTCGCTTCTGCCGCCGCCGCTGTTGCCGTCATCTCCAAGCCGGCACCCGGTGCCAGGATACTGGACAGGCCAAGACCGATACTGATGGCCACTGCTGTGGTCGAGAGGTAAATCACAATGGCTTTGGCGCCAATTCGTCCCATCTTGCGGGTATCTTGCATGGAGGTCACGCCGACCACCAAAGAGCAGAACACCAGAGGCACGATGAGCATTTTAATGGCATTGATAAACAGAGTGCCGATAGGCTTGAGGATTTCTGCATCCGGGCCGAGCAGGCTGCCCGCGATGACCCCAAGAATCATACCGACCAGAATTTTCTTCCATAAGGCGAGTCCGCCCCACATACCTTTCGGGGTTGGCTTCTCGTGAGCTTGTTCCATGTTATTTCCTTATCCAATTGACAGAAGTCGGGTGAGTCCCCGTTTCTGCTTAGCTGTCATTGTTTACACGTCAGGATGGGCTGAGCCCATACATACAGGAACAGGATTAATGCAAGCATGATGCCAAACACCAAAGAAAATACAAGTCATTGTTTTTATTTAGAAAAGATAACAGAAGAGAAATAGACCAACCTAAGAAGGGGTATAACCAAAGGAATAGGCACGAGTGGCAAACCCGAACCTTTTCTTTATAAAACATAACCTTATTGACTATTTACAAAGTTATAACCTTTACTTTGGTTATAGGGGTTCAGCCAGCCCGACCCTGTGAAGCCTGATGCGCGGTGATTATTCCGGCTGAGATTTTTTCAGTCGCTTGCTGAGCGCGGGCTGCGAGATCCCCAGAAACTTCGCCGCCAGAGACTGATTGCCCTCCGCCCGGCGCATGGCTTCCTGAATCAGTAAATCGCCCATTTCCTGCAGGGTCGGCAAAGACTGCTCCGGATCGAACATAGTCAGGCTGTTTCCTGCAGCCATCTCACTGACGTCATTGTCCTGATCCAGCACCCGGCGAAACACCTCCATGGACAGCATGCGCGAGCGGTGCTGACTCATGGCATCATACGCCAGCGCCCTCAGCTCACGGATATTGCCGGGAAAGGCATAGTTTGCCAGCAGCACCGGCAGCTCTTTCGGGATGGTCGGCTTGGTTTTACCCAGCTCATCGGCCGCTTCCTGTAAGAAGTGTTCCAGCAGCAAAGGAATATCCTGACGGCGCTGGCGCAGAGGCGGAATGTCCACCTGATGGGTTTTCAAACGGTAATAGAGGTCTTTGCGGAACTCGCCGCTTTGTTGCTTCTGCACCAGATTCTGATGCGTGGCCACCACAATCCGTGCGTTGAGACGTTTCGGCCTGTCACTGCCGAGGGGATAGTATTCCCCTTCCTGAATCAGGCGCAGCAACTTGACCTGTGATGTCTGGCTCAAGTCGCCGATTTCATCGAGAAAAAGGGTGCCGCCTGCCGCTTGTTCGATCAGACCGGCGCGGGGTTTATCGGCACCGGTAAACGCGCCGCGGTGGTGACCAAACAAGGTGTCGGCAAACACATTGTCGTCCAGTCCGGCGACATTCACGCTGATCAGCGGCCCGGCACGCTCACTCAGGGTATGCAGCGCCCTGGCGATCAGCTCTTTACCGACACCACTCTCACCGCACACCATCACAGGCTGGCTGCTCGGCGCTACCGATTCGAGATACTGGAACACAGAGCGCATGCCTTTATCACGGGTAATAATGTCGCCAAAAGCCTCCGGCCGCTCCAGGGTGTCAGTCAGGAAACGGCGCCGCAGCGCGTTGTGCTCTTCGCGCATTTCCTGCAGCAAAATGGCCCGTTTCACGCCTTCGATCAGCCGGTTTTCCTCTGTGGTTTTCACGAAATAATCATAAGCACCGAGCCGGATACAGTTGACCGCCGTTTCGACCTGATTCAGCCCGCTGATAATAATGACGCCGACTTCAGGAAATTCAGCCTTGATCTGCTGCAGCAAGACTTCGCCGGACAGGTGCGGCATGGTCAGATCCAGCAGCACCAGGCCGATATTTTCCTGTTCAATAATGGCCATGGCATCGCGGCTGTCCTGACACTGGACGATATGATTGATGCCGCCCCGCCGCTCCAGCACGATACTCAGGCTGCGAAGAAAGGCCGGTTCATCATCCACCAGCAAGACACCGAATGCAGGATAGCGATTTGTCTTCATTAAACAGTTGTCCCTTTCAAGGCTGGCAGCGCAAGCGTCACGCAGGTGCCTTGTTGTAGTCTAGAGTCATATTTCAACGTGCCGCCATGTTCACTCACTATGCTGAATGAGATAGACAGCCCCAAGCCCGTCCCGCCCTGCTCACGCTTGGTGGTAAAGAAAGGATCACTCAAATGAGGAAGATGCTCAGGGTCGATGCCCTGCCCCTGATCGCAGACTTCCAGGATCAGCACATTGTCTGCCGGATTGAAACCTGTCGTCACCCTGATGCTTTGTTGCTGTGACGTCAGCGCCTGACAGGCATTGATGATCAGGTTGATGATCACTTGTTCGATCCGCTGACCGTTACCTTCAAAACACGGCAGCTGATCGCCGTATTCGACAGAAAAGTGTTGGGTCGATGTCGATAAGGTGCTGTCGACCAAGCGAATCGCCGCCGCCGTGACCTGATTCAGATCCACCACTTCATTGAGCGCACTGGGTTCCTGGCGGGCAAAATCCCTCAGGTCATCGACAATCCGGCGGATCCGCTGGGTCCCCGCCTGCATATCATCCAGCATGGAGGGAATTTCCTCCCGCATCCGGCTGTAGGCCAGCCCGCCTAAGGTGAAATCGCCATACTGCTGATAATGGGCATCCAGGATGTCTTCTGCATCCTGATACGCGTCTTTGAGAATGGGTAAATTCAGCAGCAGCAAACTGCTGGGGTTGTTGATCTCATGGGCCATGCCAGACACCAGAATGCCCAGCGAAGTCATTTTATCCGCCTGAATCAGCTGTTGCTGCTGGAGTTGCTGCGCTTTAGTCCGCCGGGCCACTTCCCGGCTCAGCGCCCGGTTCCAAATCATAATTCCCCCCAGCACCAGCAACAGAAGGGCTGAAATCGTGGCGGCAGCCATGCCCAGTTTCTTCCAGCTGATCCCCGGCGCTTCCAGCGGGCCCAGCCATTTGTCGTAAATAGCTTGCTGACGGCCGGTATTTTTCAAAATCGCCAGCCCTTCGCTGAACTGGGCCAGTAAATCTTCATGGCCTTTTTGCACTGCATAGCCGTAATGCTGGGCACCAAAAGGTTTTCCTACCGGAATGATATTCGACAGATCCAACGCCTTGCCGGTATACAGACCGGGCAGGTTCGCCACCAGCGCGTAGTCATGCTGACCAGAGGCCAGCAAACGCAGCCCGTCGGCGTGAGAGTCCACCAGCACCAGGTTTGCGCCCGGCTGCTGATTGCTCAGGTAATCGTGCATTGCCCCGCTGCGCTGAACAATCACGGATTTGCCCGCCAGGTCATCAAGACTGGCCACAAAGGGGGTGCCCTTTCGGGCAAACACCGACTGATGCACTATGGCATGGGGCGGCGAAAAACTGTATCTCGCCTGCCGGGCACTGGACTGTATCATGCCCTGGACGATATCAATCTCGCCCTGATCAAACTGACGGCGGATATCATTCCATGCCCCCATTTTGATCTCGATATGGATACCCATCAGTTCGGCAATTGCCAGAGTCAGCTCGGTGTTGTAGCCATCCGGCTCACCGTCTTCATTGATGAACTCATAAGGCGGGTAGTTGTGATCCGCGCCGATAATAATGACCTGACTGTCTGGTGCAGCCATCACACTGAAGGTGCAGAAGAAAGACAGTCCGACACCGAACCAGCGCATCCAGGCACCACATATGTCACGACAGCCTGTCAGCTTCTGGATCATGCAATCTTCCTTCATCAGCCCGGCCTGACCGGCAAAGCCGTCAGTCAGCCGGATTTGGCGACACCGGGCAGAACGTGATATTCCGCCCAACAAACGAAGGGGCTATTTTATAGATTTGCCAACAATAGCCAAGGAAAGAAAGTGGGGCTGTGGGTGGATGCTTTTTTGTTCTTTGGTGTTGTGCCGCATTCTTGCTTCCCCTTGTAGCAAGCCATTTTTGTGGTTTGGTGAGTATGTCGCGCTTGAGTTCGGTGGTTCACTTGGCCTTGTTTGAAGCGCGCCAGACACTCTTTATGGGGATAAAGAGTGCCCAGAAAGCCCTTTTTGTTCTTTGGCGTTGTCCGGGCCGGTTGTAGGCGCTCCCGGCGCCGACAACCTAAAAATTCGTCCTGAATTTTTCCCTGGGGGAGTGCCATCAATGTGCATTTTCACCCCGTCATTCCCGCGACAAGGCGGGAATCCATGCGGCGAGTTCGGTTTTTAAGGCTGAGGATTCTGGTTAAGCGAAGGTATGTCGCGCTTGAGTCCGGTGGCTCTTTTGGCATGGTGCGATGCGCGCCAGACACTCTTTATAGGGATAAAGAGTGCCCAGAAAGCCCTTTTTGTTCTTTGGCGCTGTCCGGGCCGGTTGTAGGCGCTCCCGGCGCCGACAACCTAAAAATTCGTCCTGAGTTTTGCCCTGTGGGAATGCCATCAATGTACTTTTCACCCCGTCATTCCCGCGACAGGCGGGAATCCATGCGGCGAGTTCGGTTTTTAAGGCTGAGGATTCTGGTTAAGCGGAGGTATGTCGCGCTTGAGTCTGGTGGCTCTTTTGGCATGGTGCGATACGCGCCAGACACTCTTTATAGGGATAAAGAGTGCCCAGAAAACCCTTTTTGTTCTTTGCCGTTGTCCGGGCCGGTTGTAGGCGCTCCAGGCGCCGACAACCTAAAAATTCGTCCTGAGTTTTTCCCTGTGGGAATGCCATCAATGTACTTTTCACCCCGTCATTCCCGCGACAGGCGGGAATCCATGCAGCGGATACGGCGACGAGTTGTTGTATCAGGGTTTGAGGTATGTCGCGCTTGAGTTCAGTGGCTTACTTGGCATTGTTTGATGCGCGCCAGACACTCTTTATGGGGATAAAGAGTGCCCAGAAAGCCCTTTTTGTTCTTTGGCGCTGTCCGGGCCGGTTGTAGGCGCTCCCGGCGCCGACAACCTAAAAATTCGTCCTGAATTTTTCCCTGTGGGAATGCATCATGTACATTTTCAACCCGTCATTCCCGCGACAGGCGGGAATCCATGCAGCGAGTTCGTTTTGTATGGCTGAGGATTCTGGTTAAGCGGAGGTATGCCGCGCTTGAGTCCGGTGGTTCACTTGGCCTTGTTTGAAGCGCGCCAGACACTCTTTATAGGGATAAAGAGTGCCCAGAAAGCCCTTTTTGTTCTTTGGCGTGGTCCGGGCCGGTTGTAGGCGCTCCCGGCGCCGACAACCTAAAAATTCGTCCTGAGTTTTTCCCTGTGGGAATGCCCTCAATGTACATTTTCACCCCGTCATTTCCGCGACAAGTGGGAATCCATACAGCGAGTGCAGTTTTTAAGGCTGATGATTCTGGTAAAGCAGAGGTATGTCGCGCTTGAGTCCGGAGTCTTTCTTGGCATTGTGCGATGCGCGCCAGACACTCTTTATAGGGATAAAGAGTGCCCAGAAAGCCCTTCTTGTTCTTTGACGTGGTCCGGGCCGGTTGTAGGCGCTCCCGGCGCCGACAACCTAAAAATTCGTCCTGAGTTTTTCCCTGTGGGAGTACCATCAATGTACATTCTCAACCCGTCATTCCCGCGACAAGTGGGAATCCATACAGCGAGTTCGTTTTTTATGGCTGAGGATTCTGGGGAAGCGGAGGTATGTCGCGCTTGAGTCCGGTGGCTCTTTTGGCATGGTGCGATGCGCGCCAGACACTCTTTATAGGGATAAAGAGTGCCCAGAAAGCCCTTTTTGTTCTTTGGCGCTGTCCGGGCCGGTTGTAGGCGCTCCCGGCGCCGACAGCCTAAAAATTCGTCCTGAATTTTTCCCTGTGGGAGTGCCATCAGTGTACATTTTCACCCCGTCATTACCGCTCAGGCGGGAATCCATGTGGCGGGTGCAATTTTGTGGCTTTTATGTGCTGGGTAAGTGACTGATGTCGCTTTTCTCACAAGCGTATGTGTCGCTGATTTTTTGGGGGGTAAGTCATGAAATACAAAAAATCAATAATATCAATTGGGTAGCATTAGGCAATTGAGTAAGATATGCGACATGATGTCGTGTATCTTACTGATATGTTTATATATTTAAGCGCAATTAGTTTAATACAATCAGATGTTTAAGTGATTTTTGATTGAAAGAGTTATATGACAGAGTTACACGACATAGTGTCGTTGAATAATATGTTAAGTACTTAGGAGAATTCACCGTTGGCCAATAGAGAAATGGACGCACTCTTATTCATTGATACGAATATATTTCTGGATTTTTACAGAGATAGAAAGTCAGATGTGAGTACAAAATTCTTGGAGCAAATCGAGCACTGCAAAGATCGATTGATACTCGGCTCCCAATTAGAAATGGAGTACAAGAAAAATCGTCAGGTTGTAATACTTGAAACTCTGGGAAAATTTGGATCTCCGGATTGGAATAAGCTGTCTCCTCCAGCACTTATTTCCGAGCTTCAAGCCTCGAAAATGATTAAAAAACACCAAAAGGAAATTGGTACTCAACAAAAGAAGGTTACTGAGAAGATTCAGAAAATACTGAAAAATCCAGGAGCCAACGATGATGTATATAGAGTTCTGCAACGAGTATTCAAGCATTCATCAAACTTCAATTTAAATCGTGATTCTAAGCGTCGTTTTGCCATTCGCCGCCTAGCCAGAAAACGATTTTTCTTGGGGTATCCTCCTAGAAAGAAAAATGACACGAGCTATGGTGACGCCATTAACTGGGAATGGATTGTTCAGTGCTCTATCGATAGCGGCAAGGATATCGTGATCGTTACTAGAGATTCAGACTATGGAGTGACTTACAAAGATGAGTCATATCTAAATGACTGGCTACAGCAAGAATTCAAGCAACGTGTGTCGCAGCAAAGAAAAATCAAACTAACAGCGAAGCTTTCTGAAGGCCTAAAAATAGTTCATGCGAATGTAACTGCTGAGATGGAAGCGGATGAAGCAAGAATTTTATCAGAATTAGAGCACGATGAAGCCAGTACTTAACAAGCGCATGTTGCCGGACTGCTTTTCCGCTGCGCTCCAAATCAGCCGCAAATGCGGGCGTTATAGCAAACGAGGAATCGAATGAGATACGGTGGCCCAAACTTCGAAAAAAAAGGATTTGTCTCCATTTGGGTAAGTAAAGTTACGCTAGATGAAATTCCTGACGACTATTTTGAAGAAAGGTTTGGAGAGGACTATGAAGATACTCCTCTTAGTCAGTGGTGTGAGAATTTTGGCTTTGGTTATTACGACCATGATCAAATTGAAGATAATGGTGTAGAAATCGGCGCCGATACTTTAGATAGGATCCTAGGCGAATGTTCTTACTCAAAATCATATGTGGAGCAAGCCGTTTCTAAAGCTAAGGAGAAAGGGTTAGGATCAGCGTCGTGGATTAGAAACTTCTTTGATTTTTCATATTCACCAGAAAGTACAGGAATTGACGAAGATCAGTTCATGATTTTTCTGGGGGCCTTTGAGTATGACACAAATTCGGAAAGTAAATATGAGTCACAATTTTAGTCACATCAATGCTATAACAAGGCCAAGCAGCATCGCCCTTTCGGGGCTGGACCTCGCTACGCTCGGCCGCTGTTGGCGACGTTATGCAGCAAGGAGAATTATGAGACAACAGTATCATTTTCGAAGCTCAGATGAAGGGCTGTTATCGTGGGATGTTTTCCGGCTAATTGAACTAGCTAAAGATTTGCCAGTTATCGAAATCTCTCTAGCAGACATCAGTGAGTTAGACGAAGAATTTTGGTTTGAGCTAGGTGGTGCAAAACCAACCTGTAGAAATATTATAGAGCACACGAAACTCATCCAAAAAGCTGACTTATCATACCCAATCATTCTGTGTCATAAAGGTAGGTTAATGGATGGTATGCACAGAGTGTGTAAAGCAGTGTTACTTGGTCACGATACAATCCGAGCAGTCAGGTTTCCTCAATATCTAGCTCCTGATCATGTTGGCATTGAAGCTGATGAGTTACCGTATTAGAAAGCTGCATAACAACGTCTCAAGGACTTTTAATCACACTCCTGTTTTGTGGATCAACATCTTGTCTTGATGATACTTACCGTGGATATTGAAACAGTATTCATATTAATCACGCTATAGACTGATTGTAACATGATGGCCTACGGTAATTTCGTTGTCAGACTTACCACATGTGACAGAGTCTGATTAGGGGGAATCTATGTCATTCGTTAGCTTTAGGAGTTCAATATTGTTAGAGTTTGTACGGAACGTTATTACTAGTTTATTTCAAACTTCTCGAAATTTTGGCGGGTGGAAGTATCACGAAGTGATTGCAGAACAAATAAAATTATCATTCTTACCATTCGTATTAATAGCTATATTGAGTTGTTATTCTGCTAAATATCATAATGGAAATCTACCTCTAGTAGGTAGTATATCGAGAGAGTTTATCCAAATAAATACAGCTTACTTGTTTTTATTATCGTTATTACCGTTAATGTTTCTCTTTTTCGTTTTCTATAAATGGAAGGCAGCGAAAGAATTTGTAGCAGGTATTATATCAAGTCTATGTCATTGTAGTTTCATTATTACAGCAGCTATGACAAGCGTGGTAGCTGGGCTAGCTTTACCGTTTGCATTATCACTTATTGAGACAGAAGATTTGTATTTCAAGTTAGGAAATACCGTATTTCTTTTGTCTGCACCTTCACTCCATTACTTTATAGCAAAGTTCGTGCAGCCTGGAGTAATTGAAAAGCTGAAAAGGTAACAATGAAGCTAACCAACGCCTCAAGGACTTTTAAGCATGCTCTTCTTTTGTGGTTCAATATCTTGTCTTGGTGATCTTCACCGTGAATACTGAAGCTATGTTTGGCTAAATCAATGTATTGATAGATAGTGACATGTTGGTGGCCTCTGGCGATTTTGTAATCAGACTGACCCAGTTGTGACAAACCTAATGAGGGGGAGTCCATGTCATTCGTTAGAATGACGACTGAAATGATATCGGGATGGAAAATGAGAAGTATATTTTTAGCATTTGTTCTTACTTGGGGAACGAGTGCTTTTGCTCAAAATAATCATGGGCTTGAGGACTCCCTGCAGGAATTGGTTCCTGATGGATACTTCGTGACTGAAACGATTTATGGCGACTTAAACAAAGATAGTCAAGAAGACGTTGTTTTAATCATAAAAGGGACAGATCTAAATAAAGTTGTTGTTGATGAATTTCGTGGTGAAGTAGACCTCAACCGAAGAGGAATAATTGTTGCTTTAAGAAGCCAACAAAAATACGAATTAGTCATTGAAAATCTAAACTGCTTTTATTCGGAAGAAGAAGATGGCGGTGTATACATCGTACCAGATATTTACACCAAAATTGAAAAAGGAAACCTATATGTCCTTTTCGCTCATGGTCGCTATGGACACTGGCGCTACAATTTTCGTTATCAAGGAGCAGATTTTGATCTGATCGGTTATGACAATAGTGCTAACAGAGGGCCAATAGTAGAAGTAGTCACTAGCATTAACTACCTGACAAAGAAAATGCTGGTGAAGGAAAATATTAACCGTCATGAAGAACATGCAGATCCAATATTTAAAGAGCGTTGGACGAGCTTTACGCTTGATAATCGATTTAAGCTAAGTGAAATTAACGATTTTAGTGAGTTTGGTGATGGGTTACGGGAGTAAATAGACTTGTATCGACACGTAATTCGAATAAACAACTATGGCGTCAATCATTAAATTA
>NZ_JAGSOZ010000014.1:0-101929 GCF_019204055.1 Photobacterium sp. WH24
ACGAATCAAACAAAGTAGTCAAACAATTTTTTATTTGCTTTCTTTGTGCCGCCTTTCATCAAAACTGAACTGATGTTTTCATCCGTTCCCGTCTTGGTGAGGCGGCATTATAGAGACTTGGAAAAGACTGACAACCCTTTTCTTAATAAAAAATGTTTAACCGGTCATAATTTCAACTAATGTAAAAATATGCGCCTTAAGTCAACATTATACGATCAATACATTCACTTTCTGGTAATCGTAAAACTATGCACGTACTATAATTGTGATTAATTTGTTAAATAAATCGCCTTCTAACTTTTCAATCGATGACACTGTAGCTTGCCTATGAAATTTTCCAACTCACACACTATGATCATTGCGCTGATAACTCTTATTGGTGCCATCATATTTAGCTTCATTTCTTCTACCGCTGCGATAGCCTTCGCACTGGGCGCCGTCTTATCCGGATTTGCCAATCATTACCTGAACACAAAGCAGGATGAAAATATGATGGGCGATGAAAACCAGAGCAGTAAAACGCTCTATGTCGGAAACCTTCCCTATCGTGCTAACGAAAGTGAAGTTAAAGATTTATTCTCAGAGTACGGGGAGGTCTTTGCTGTTCGCTTGATGAAAGATAAACGAACAGGAAAAAGGCGGGGCTTCGGCTTTGTGGTTATGAGCAGCAAAGATGCTGACTATGCTGTCAGCAAGCTAAATGAGAAAGAATTTGGTCAGCGTACATTAAAAGTACGTGAAGCCAACGACCCTAAGAATGAGGATAGTTAAGGCTGATTACCCGGCCCAAGTTCATGGCTAATAGACTGTGATTTAAAATCACAACATTGGAATTCTCACCAGAATGATAGGTCAAGTTCTGCCATTGCGGTGACCTTCCTGTGGCCATGTCTCCCAACAGTGAATTGACCCGGCTAGCGATCGCGCTGCCGGAGTCAATCACATTCGTAGCCTGAACAAACACCTTACTGATTTCATCTTTTATCAGCGGAAAGTGAGTGCATCCGAGCACAACCGTATCGATTGCCGTGTGAAACCAAGGCTGCAATATCCCGGTCAGCTCGTCCAGATCAACCTTAGCTCCCCGTAGTTTCATCTCTGCCATTTCAACCAGACGCGTGTTGCCCAGCAAATGAACCTCGCAATCTGAAGCAAACTCCTGGATCAAAGCCTGAGTATATTGGCGTTTAACCGTAGCCGGTGTGGCTAACACGCCCAGGCTTTTCGTTTTACTCAGTAATGCTGCAGGCTTGATAGCAGGCACAACCCCAACCACAGGCAAACTCAGCGCAGCCCGCAGAGGAGGCAAGACGATAGTGCTGGCGGTATTACAGGCAATCACAACCAGATCTGCTTTATGTTTTATGACCAGAGACGACACAATGTGCAGGGTACGCTCAACCAATACCGCCTCGTCCAACTCACCATAAGGGAAAGCCGCATCATCAAATGCGTAGATGTATTGATAATGTGGCAGCTGGCGGTATATCTCCTGATAGACGGAGAGGCCGCCCACACCAGAATCAAAAATAAGGATGGTTTTCACAACGTCTTTCTGACTGCTCCAAGATAGAAGCTCTCATCATACTGGCTGACAGATAAAAGCCAACTATCACACATCAGTTTACTGTGACTCTGGTACTGAGATCCGATAGCGGAGATGGTGAAACCGGCCTTGGTTGTCTATATGCAGAGGTTCAAGCGCTAACTGCCCTGAAAAACATGGGGCATGGACCACCAGAGTATGAAATTCGCCGTCTTCTCCGCAAGGGTCCACCTCATCAGGCAACCGTGCGAGTAATGAGTGATTAAACCATTTACCGCAGAACTCACCGCTGAGCTGGCTGGTATCCACAGTGGTCAGAATCGTTTTTATCCCTCGTTGCAGCATTTCCTCGGCCAGCAGCTGGCTGTCCTCCCCCAGCAAAGGAAAAACACATTGCCAGCCGGCCGGCTCGATATAACTGCGCCGATAGGTTTCAATACCATTACAAAACATATCGCCAAATGCCACGGCTTCAACGGCCAATCCGCTATTGCGAATGGCTTCCACCACCAGCGACTGATATACGTCATTCGGAGGAAACACGTCAGGCAGCGGTATCTCAACCAAGGGGAGCCCTGTCAGCCGGGCCTGTGCCCGTACCACAGCGATTGGTGTTGCCTGAAACGGCACCTCGGTACCGACATAAGTGGTAAACAGCCCCACAACGTCAAAGGCAGGGCTTTCTAATAAGCGCAACAGCGTCAGTGTTGAATCTTTACCGGATGACCAACTGACTATCACTTTCTTTGGTTTCATTGTCGCCTCACGAAAAAGCCGCCCGAAGGCGGCTGAGGGTTAGAACTGGTAGGTCACAGAAGCGTAATAGCTTCTTTCCTGAGTACTGTAGTTCTGAACCAATTCGTATTCTTTATCAAACAGGTTAGCAACACGGCCGCTCAACGTCACTTGCTCGGTCAAATAATAACTGGCCGCGACATCAAACAGTGAGTAGCCCCCCATTTCGTAGACACCGCCACCAAAAAGGTTTTCCTGCCGTTCACCTTGGTAAAGATAGTTCAATGAAGCCTGCCAATCTGCCGCGTTATAAACAATGTTCCACTTGGCATTTTGTTTAGCCACTCGGGACAACGGTTGATCCAAGTTCTTATCTTTCGGATCCAGATATTCAAGGGACAGATTATGATCAAACGCGCCTGTTTCGAAAGCGGCCACCAGCTCAATGCCTTTGATGAGAGCATCATCATTCTGGCAGCTCCCCGACTGACAGGAAATACGGTTATCAATATCATTCTGATATGCGGCTAACCGCCAATAGACCGAATTAAGCTGGCCATCGAATGCGACTTCGAAGGTTGTCGATTCCTCTGGCTCCAGAGTCGGATTACCGAAATTCGGCCAATATAAGTCGTTAAATGTCGGGGCGCGGAAACCTGTACCGGCATTACCCGTCAGGCGCAATGCATCACTGAAGCGCCAACCGGCACCCAACTGCCAGGTAAACTCAGTGCCGTACTGCTCGTTATCATCAACACGGACGCTTGCCTCACCTTGAGCCTGCTGACCATCATGATTGACAGTGACATAAGCCGCTTTATTATCACGATCTCCTTTGTCATAACTGTTGAACACTTGGTTCCAGCTATCCCACAGGTTCGAATCTTTAACTTGCTCATCGGTATACTCCAGGCCCGCCCCCAGCCAGGTTTGCGCCTGAACCAGTACTGCATTTCGCCAGCTGATAACATTCCTGTCCGTAACAATCTTGCTACCGGTCACTGAAGGATCCGCATTTTCAGCTTCATCCCGATTCATGGCGAGGATCAACTCAGAGCTGAACTGATCGTTGTCATACACCAGACGGCCAGATACGTTGTACAGCAAATTATCGGTTTCTTCAGAACCACCAAAAGAGTCATCAAATTCAATGTTCCCCTCGTGGTAGTAGGCATTACCTGCAAGGGTCCAGTGATCATCCAGATGAATCCCGACATCAATCAGGCCATCCCGGTTACGAAAACCATCTTCATCATCGCTACCAAAGGAAGCGACATCCTGGCCATCTGCCTGTTCAAAATTCGCAGCCACTTTTATCCAGCTACGTTCACCAAGGCGGTCTGCGACACTTCCTGCTAACTGCTGGTACTTCTCAGAGCCTACCTTGGCTTTCACTTCACCTGACATTTGCGTAGGCTGTGAGTCCGTGATGATATTAATCACGCCTGCTGTTGCGTCGGCACCATACACAGCAGCACGATTACCACGCACGAATTCGATGCGCTCAATGCCCGTTAACGGGAGTTGCCCAACATTCGTGAAACCTGTCGTGGCGCTGCCAATACGCACACCATTTAACAGAAACAGGACATTGTCACTACCGCGAACATAAGTGCGGCCAAGATGGCCGTAAGTACCATTGGTACTAATCTGCACACCCGGTAAGGTACGTAATACTTCCGTTAAACTGTTCGCCTGCATCGCATCAATATCAGCTTTAGTAACCACTGAAACAGGTGCAATGAGATTTTTTGTAGACTGCTCAAAACGGTTGGCGGTCACCACCATGGTCTCATCGGTGGTGTTCTGGGCGGAAACGAGCGAGGATTGCAGACACAAAGGTGCCAACGCCACGGCTAAAAGCGTTTTTTTCATTGTCATGGATACCTTAAATCGCGTTGAAATCTGGGCAGTCTCCATACTGCCTGTCTCGCTGGTCGGTCTTCGGACTTGAGAGCATGGTTGAACAACCGCCTAGGACATCGACTTCCCATCTCAACTGGCCGGCGTTGCGCTTGCCTGATGAAACAGTGTCTGGCTATCTGCCTTGTGTCTTTCGTTCTCTCTTACCGCTGCGCGTCAGTTACGGATTCTCACCGTATTCCCCGCCTGTGAACAGGCAAACCAGCGCAGCGGAATGCTAATTTTACCGGTCGGAATTGTCTAGTTTAGTTTGCTATTAGTCATGACAAATCTATCTGGCCTGCACTTTTCTCCCCCCTTTCACTGGACATCAGTCAACAATGCAATAAAATCTGCGCTCTTATTTTGAGCAGTTTTGAGGCAACACCATGGCAGCAACCCCAATCAACCCCGCCACCTACCAAGCACAACTGGACGAAAAGGCCGAGCGTATGCAAGCGCTGTTTGCTGACGTAGACACCCCGGAGTTGGAGGTGTTCGCTTCTCCTGCTCAACACTACCGTATGCGTGCTGAGTTTCGTGTCTGGCATGAAGGTGAAGACCTGTATTACATCATGTTCAATCAGGAAACCCGCGAGAAGTACCGGGTCGATCAGTTTCCGCAAGCCAGCCGTCTGATCAATGATTTGATGCCGTTGCTGGTAGATGCCATGAAGCCGAACCGTGCGCTGCGTCATAAGCTGTTCCAGGTCGATTTCCTGTCCACGCTGAGCGGAGAGATTCTGGTTTCCCTGCTATATCACCGTCAACTGGATGATCTGTGGGTCGCAGAAGCCAAAGCCCTGAAGCAAAGGCTGAATGATGAAGGGTTCAATCTCAACCTAATCGGCCGAGCTCGGAAACAGAAAATCGTGCTGGATCAGGACTATGTGATTGAGAAACTGACGATTCACGATCAAACACTGACCTATCAGCAGGTTGAAAACAGTTTTACCCAGCCTAACGGCGAAGTGGCGCAAAAGATGCTGGAGTGGGCAGTAGACTGTACTCAGGACAGCGAAGGCGATCTGCTGGAGCTGTATTGCGGCAACGGGAACTTCTCGCTGGCACTGGCAAAGAATTTTGACCGTGTGCTGGCCACAGAACTGGCCAAGCCGTCGGTGGAATCGGCACAGTACAACATTGCAGCGAACAAGATAGACAATGTGCAGATCATACGTATGTCTGCTGAAGAATTTACTCAGGCGATGGAAGGGCAGCGCGAGTTTCGCCGCCTGAAAGACAATAATATTGATCTCAGCAGCTACAACTGCAACACCATTTTTGTTGATCCGCCCCGCTCAGGCATGGACGAGGATACCTGTCGCATGGTTCAGGCCTATGAGCGTATTGTCTATATCTCCTGTAACCCGGACACCTTAAAAGCTAACCTGGAGATTCTGGGTCACACCCATCGCATTACCCGGTTTGCGCTGTTTGATCAGTTCCCTTACACCCACCACATGGAAGCGGGTGTAATGCTGGAACGTAAATAATCCAAGCGAAAACGGCAAAAACGAAAAAGGCGCCTCAGGCGCCTTTTCTGTCTTTCATGCTGAGAGATTATGCATCATCCTGAGCTTTGGATTTCGATTTCGGCTTCATCACACCCATGCGGTAAGCGACCCACAACAGCAACGCTAAACAAATCATCAACGGCAGGAAGTTAGATCCCATATCCGGTGCCTGCGCGCGCAGAAAGGCAGAATAGCCAAAGGCGCCGACCAGAAACAAAGCAAAGGCAATGGCCGGGGTCCCTTCCGCCATCGGGCGTGTCAGGTAGTCCTGATACATGCAATACACAGTCATCACAAAAGCAATCACCGGAAAAATAGAAAAAGCGACAGCACTGGAGGTAAATACTGCCAGCGTGGCGTTACCGCACAGTCCTGCTAACAGTGACAGGATTAAGGTCTTGCGTTCTGCTTTAACTTGTTGCTTGTCCATATCTTCACCAACATACTCAATTAAGGTTTATGCGCCAGCGTGTTGCGCTCACGCTCTTTACGATACCAGTAAGCTCCTTTGGCTATCATTCGCAGTTGCATGATTAAGCGCTCTGCATGTTCTGCCCGCGACTGACTGTCCAGATCCAGTGCATCGGCTCCTGAGCTGAACACCAAAGTGACTAACGCTTCAGCCTGGATATAAGCTTCTTCGTGCCGGCTCCCGCCTTTGGCTTCCAGATACTCAGTGAGTTCCGCCACGAAGTGCTGAATTTCTCTCGCCACAGCAGCACGGAATGCCGGCGAGGTGCCGGAGCGTTCCCGTAACAGCAAACGAAAAACGTTCGGGCTGCTTTCAATAAATTCCATGAAGGTTTCAACAGAAGTGCGGATAACACTGCCTTCTTCAGCAATGCGCTGGCGAGCCTGACGCATCAGCTGGCGAAGCAGTAAGCCACCTTCATCAACCAATGTTAGTCCAAGTTCATCCATATCTTTGAAGTGACGATAAAAAGATGTGGGTGCTATACCAGCTTCACGCGCAACTTCGCGCAAACTGAGATTGGAAAAACTGCGCTCAGCACTGAGCTGGTTAAAGGCTGCGTTAATCAGTGAACGCCGGGTTTTTTCTTTTTGTTGGGCCCTGATCCCCATGGGTTCCTGCTTCTGTTAAGTTGCCAGTTTGAGTCTCACTATACCCGCTTTCAGCCACTTGATCAGCGCCAATCCACACTTTGCCGGTGGGAATACTAACGGCCCTGTCAGGTGGAAGCAAAATCACAAACGTCATTTTCCCTGTCGGCTCACAAACTGCTGTCTGCCAGCGATAAAAATGGGGGTTTCTTCTGCCACAACGTGATCCTACGCGCTCTATCGGGGAGTCGCGATTTTCCCTTCGATTGGAAAGCGTTACACTCCGCACCACAGAAACAATCGGATAAATAAGGCGGCCCATGAGCACTCAACACCCCACGACTCCTTCTCACTATGATGTGATTATTATCGGCAGCGGACCCGGAGGCGAAGGGGCCGCCATGGGACTGACCAAAGCAGGTTTCAGCGTCGCTATTATTGAACGTGAAAGCCGTGTCGGCGGCGGCTGTACCCATTGGGGCACTATCCCCTCTAAAGCACTGCGTCACGCGGTCAGCCGTATTATCGAATTCAATAAAAACCCGCTCTACAGCAAAAACACCACCACACTGCACAGTACTTTCAGCCAGATTCTTGGTCACGCGCAGACAGTGGTCAGTAAGCAAACGAGAATGCGCCAGGGCTTTTATGATCGCAACAGTT
The DNA here is from genome assembly GCF_019204055.1 of Photobacterium sp. WH24. Lineage (NCBI taxonomy): Bacteria > Pseudomonadati > Pseudomonadota > Gammaproteobacteria > Vibrionales > Vibrionaceae > Photobacterium > Photobacterium sp. WH24. Next base: position 7,426 of record NZ_JAGSOZ010000014.1, read on the forward strand.
GCCCCATCATTGCCGGTGAAGCCAGTTTTGTCGACCAACACACCATACGTGTTCGCCACCCTGACGGCAGTCATGACACCTATACCGCCGATAAATTCGTGATTGCCACCGGCTCACGTCCTTACCAGCCCAAAGATGTCGACTTCACCCACCAGCGCATCTACGACAGTGACTCCGTGCTGCGTCTGCAGCACGACCCGCGCCACATTATTATTTACGGGGCCGGGGTGATCGGCAGTGAATATGCCTCTATCTTCCGCGGCCTGGGGGTAAAAGTTGACCTCATCAACACCCGCCAGCGGCTGCTGGAATTTCTCGATAACGAGATCTCTGACTCGCTGTCTTACCACCTGTGGAACAACGGTGTGATGATCCGCAGCGGGGAGGCCTACAACAAGATTGAAGGCACAGAAGACGGTGTGATCCTGCATCTGGAATCCGGCAAGAAAATGAAAGCCGACTGCCTGCTGTACGCCAACGGCCGGACAGGTAACACAGATCGCCTCAACCTGGAGGTGGTCGGACTGACACCAGACTCACGCGGCCAGCTATCCGTCGACCAAAACTACTGTACCGATGCCGATAACATTTATGCGGTGGGTGATGTGATTGGCTACCCGAGTCTGGCGAGCGCCGCCTATGATCAGGGCCGCTTCGTGGCGCAGGCCATAGCAACCGGTCAGGCTCAGGGCCAGTTGATCGATCACATCCCAACCGGTATCTACACCATTCCTGAAATCAGCTCTGTGGGTAAAACAGAGCAGCAGCTGACTGCGGAAAAAGTCCCTTATGAGGTGGGACGGGCGCAATTCAAACACCTGGCCCGCGCTCAGATAGCCGGTACCGATGTCGGCAGCCTGAAGATACTGTTCCACCGCGAAACCAAAGAGATCTTAGGGATCCACTGCTTCGGTGAGCGGGCGTCTGAGATCATTCACATTGGTCAGGCGATCATGGAACAGAAAAACGGCGGTAACAGCATAGATTACTTCGTCAATACCACCTTTAATTACCCGACCATGGCTGAAGCCTACCGGGTGGCCGCGCTGAATGGACTGAACCGCCTGTTTTGAAAGCACCACTCCGCAGCCGATGCTGTGGAGCGGTACACACCATAAAAAAACGGCGCTCTAGGCGCCGTTTTTACGATTGGGACTTTTGCGATTGAGACTTTGCTTATCGGCGGTTACCGCGATAAGCCGGTGATGGGTTAAGTACCATGTGACGGTTGATATCTTTAAACAGCAGGTAGCGGAAACGACCCGGACCACCGGCATAGCATGCCTGCGGGCAGAAAGCGCGTAACCACATATAATCACCGGCTTCCACTTCCACCCAGTCCTGATTCAAATGATAAACCGCTTTACCTTCCAGTACGTACAGACCGTGTTCCATCACATGAGTCTCATCAAACGGAATGATCCCGCCGGGCTGGAAAGTCACTATGTTCACTTGCATGTCGTGACGCATATCTTCGGAATCAACAAAGCGGGTTGTTGCCCAGGCATCATTGGTGTCAGGCATCGGCGTTGGCTCGATGTCATTCTCATTGGTTACAAAGGCGTCAGGCACCTCAATACCTTCAACAAATTCATAGGCCTTGCGGATCCAATGGAAACGCACCGGCGCATCGCCATTGTTTTTCAGGCTCCACTTGGCTGATGGCGGCAGATAGGCATAACCGCCGGTTTCCATCTGATATTGCTCGCCTTCCAGCGTCAGGGTCATCTCGCCTTCTACCACAAACAGCACACCTTCCGCACCCGCATCCAGTTCGGGTTTGTCGCTGCCGCCCTGCGGGGAGACTTCCATGATGTAATGGGAGAAAGTTTCAGAAAAACCACTCATTGGCCGGGCAATCACCCACAGCCGGGTATTGTCCCAGAACGGCAGAAAGCTGGTCACGATATCACTCATCACGCCCTTAGGAATGATGGCATAGGCTTCGGTAAAAACCGCGCGGTCAGAGAGAATCTGTGTTTGCGGTGGCAGGCCACCTGTGGGGGCATAATAAGTATTCCGGGCCATTACATATGTCCTTTCATGTATAGCAGTATTACTGCGCCAATGGATAAGCAGAGTCTTGACGAGGCTGCTGTTTCAATTCTGAATTGTGTTGATTGTAGATCATGGCAATTTGATTTATAAATTAAATAACTTAATGCCAAGTAGTGGGATTTCCACTGGTAACGGATTATGAATCAGAACAAGACGTTAGACCCGGTGCTGCTGCGCAGCTTTGTCGCCGTGGTCGATTCCGGCAGCTTTACCCGAGCCGCCGACAGTACTCACCTCACTCAGTCGACAGTCAGCCAGCAGGTCCGCAAACTTGAGTCTCAGCTCGGCTGCGAACTGCTGCACCGCAAAGGCCGCTATGTCACTGCAACCCTGGAAGGCGAGCGGGTGCTCAATTATGCCCGCCGTATCCTGCAATTGATGAACGAAGCGGTCGTGCAGACCAGTGTCAGCGCCGAACAGCAAAAGATCCGGCTTGGGGTGCCGGAGGACTTTGCCACTCACGCCATCATGCCCACGCTGCATGCTTTCTCAACTGAATTTCCGGGCATCCGGTTGGAAGTGAAAAGTGGCTTATGCAGCGATATATGGCGGAAATTTCAGAGTAACGAGCTGGATTTAGCCCTGGTCAAGCAGCGGCAGGGCAGCCTGCCGGGGTTAGCCAGCTGGCCGGAGCCTTTATGCTGGATTGATAGCTTACACAGCAATAACCTCGACAGGCAGCCGGTTCCCCTGGTGTCTTTTCCTATTGGCGGCCTGTATCGCAATGAAATGGCCCATACGTTTGACAGCCTGGGCAGAAGCTGGCGTCTGGCCTACGTAAGCACCAGTTTGTCGGGGGTTTGCTGTGCCGTCGAGGCCGGGCTGGGTATTTCGCTGCTGCCTAGAAGGCTGGTGACCGGGCACCACAGAATTCTGGATGAAGATGACGGACTGCCGCCGGTGCAGGATATGGAAGTGACCCTGCATACCCAGGATAAGCTGTCGGCGCTGAGCAAAACCCTGGCAGAGCGACTGATCAGTACTTGCGATCGCATCTTTGAACATGAAATCTGAGGCGGTTTTTCCCGAGCGGCTGACAACGTACCACGGCCTCTTTCTGTCAAAAGAGGCCAAGTCAGCCCACTTAGCTGGCTTCCATCATCCGGTTGTCCGGGGTCAGGATATCTGCCCAGGGCAGGCTTTCATCGCCCAGCGTAATAAAGTTCGGGTTCTCCAGCGTGTGGCGCTCATTGTAAGACAGAGGTGTCAGGTGGGTATTGAGAATACGTCCGCCTGCTTCTTCCACAATGCACTGTGTCGCCGCTGTGTCCCACTCGCCTGTGGGGCCTAAACGCAGGTAACAATCGACTGCCCCTTCTGCCACCAGACAGGATTTCAGGGCCGCTGACCCCAGCGGGACTAAGTCGTAATTCAGTGCAGGATCCAGCCGGTTGGTGATCGCCCGGATATCCTGGCGGCGACTGATAGCCACAGCTATCGACTGGGTCGGCCCTTCGTGCTTATGGGTCGAGATGGAGACAGTTTCACCTTCGGGGGTAATTTTCCAGGCCCCCTGCCGGCGGCTGGCGTAGTAAACGACACCTGATACCGGCGCATACACCACACCCATCACAGGGTGATTGTTCTCAACCAGGGCGATGATTGTGGCAAAGTCGCCACTGCCAGCGATGAACTCTTGCGTACCGTCGAGAGGATCGACCAACCAGTAACGCTCCCACTGCTGGCGCTCTTCCAGCGGGATAGTTGCATCTTCTTCAGACAACACAGGAATATCCGGAGTCAGCTCGGTTAACCTTTCCAGCACCAGTTTGTGGGCGGCCAGATCTGCGCTGGTCACAGGCGTATTATCAGTCTTGATCTGTTTCTCGAACTGACCACGCTGATAAATATCAAGGATCACCTGTCCCGATTCCCGGGCAATTTCTATCACGGATGGAATTAACATCGACAGCTCCATCTCACACTCCTGCTAGGATAAGTACTTCAATGCCAGGAACAAGGCGGTAATGCTTCTGGCTTCAGCAAAATCAAGATGGCTCAGTAACTCTTCAGCCTGTGACAATGGCCAGCGCACAATATCCAGCGGCTCAGGTTCATCGCCGATCAGTTTCTCGGGAAATAAATCCTGCGCGAGAAACAGCGTCATCCTGCTGGAAAAATAAGACGGCGCCAGCACCACTTCTTTCATTGGCACTAACTGTCTGGCACCAAAACCAATTTCTTCTTTCAATTCCCGGTTAGCGGCTTCGTCGGCCGTTTCGCCGTGGTCTATCAAACCCTTGGGAAAGCCGAGTTCATAGCGATCCGTTCCTGCCGAATACTCACGCACCAATAAGAGATCGCCCTCTGCCGTCACAGGCACCATCATCACAGCATGCCGGCCGCTGGGTTTCATTCGCTCATAAGTACGGGTTTCACCGTTACTGAAACGGAGATCCAAAGACTCTATTTTAAACAGGCGGGATTGTGCCACCACCTCGGTTGCCAGAATTGTCGGTTTCTTATTCTCTGCCGCCATCATATTTCCCTGTCGCTTGGTCTATCTGCTATTAAATGGCATGGCGGTCATGAAATAAAGGAAAAATGCGTATTCAGACAGATTTGATTTTCCTCACCCCGCCAGACCAGGTGTCGCTGCGCAGCCTGTGGCTTACAGGCGACCTGTATAACGAATAGGATAACGGCCATTGGCATCCGGGTTGCCCAGCCATTTCAGCTGTTCCTGTAACCCGGATGGCAGCTCGGCGCCCGGCTTAAACCAGCCGTTCAGGTTATAGCGCTGATCCGTGGTTAAGCCCGCTTGCCATTCGCTGCTTACCTGGGCCGAAGCCTGATTGGCCGTCGCCGCCAGTTGCCCGTCATTACAGCTCAGTTCCGCCAGTACCTGACCGGGATCGACGTCACCCAGCGGTGTGCCTATGCTGGCTCCACTCCACACCAGTCCGCCGTCCAGCGACTGGCAGTAAGGCACCGCAAACCTGTAGTCACGAACGGTGAGTTCGAAGTTACCGCCCAGATTCAGAGGCACCGGAAGGCGTGCATACTGAATCGCCTGCTGGGCAGGCAGGGATAACAGCAAGTTCTGCGCATACAAACCACTGAGATCCGCGCCCATCAAACCTCGTCCTCTCAGCCCCAGATCACTACCCTGGCCCAGTCGCACCGCAAATTCAGCATTGGCACTCAGCAGCTTCCACGGACTGAGTTCCCAGTAAACCTGCCCCAGGTTCCACTGCTGCCAACGCACCTGACTCGCGGCCCCTTGCCAGGGCGTTCCGCTGATGCCGGTCACCGACAGTCCGGGCACCTTGGGCACATACTGCCACACCCAGCTCGCCGGCAAATGCACCAGCAGACTTACAATCAGGGCCAGCACAAAACTCACCCCTAACAATATGTTGTACCTCACGCTTAGCCTCGTCCCAGCTGTAAACGGTTCACTTCTACCAGCCCCGCCTGATTGGTTTTTGATACATCCAGAAACTGCGCTTCAATACCATGTTCTTCACGCAGAAAAGCCAGCCAGTTAACTAATGTATTAAAGGGCAAAGGCTGCACCCAAACCTGAACGGCTTCGTCACGCGGCTGCATTCTGATCAATTCAATGCGAAACCGGCGCGTGGTTTCATTGACGACCTGATTCAGCCCCAGGGGGCTGACACTGCCAGTTGCGCCGGTTTTAGCCCGCAACGCGGTAATATCGTCAGCCTTCTCGCTGACCCAGCTCAGTAGCTGACGCTCTGTTTGCAGGTTTTGCTCGGCAGAGTCAGCCCTTTGTGCCATCGGCTGCCAAATGCCCCAGTATAATACGGCAATCACCAGTGCGATTGCGCCGCCAATCACCAGACGCTGCTCTCGCCCGCTTAATGCTTTAAACCACTGATTCACGAACGTCTCCTCAGCACCAGAGCACCACTTACCTGCTGGCCGTCACGGTTAAGCTGGCCCTGTTCAACTTCAAATCCTTCCACCAGCAAAACCCTGAGCTGTTCGAAATGCTGGAATTCAGCCGCCACCGCCTGCAATCTCAATTCATGGCGGTTGTGATCGTATTTCAGATTCTGCACCGAGATCTGAGGCACTTTCAGTAACGCCGGACGCAGCTCAATCAGCCAGGGCAAAACCCCCTGACCCGATTCCGCACCGCCGAGGCGTGACAGCTCCTGATTCATCTGGCGTTTCAGGTAACTGCTGGTGGGAATATTGTTAAATTGCGGCAGTACCTGACGAAAGATACGCTCACTCTCGGTTTTATAGGCCAGCGCCTGATTTTCCATACCCTGCACACGCACCACATATTCAGCCACCAGCACGCCCAGTACCAGCACAGCGGCAATGCCCACTTTTCGCCAGGGCTTAAGCGCTTTGTGCCAGGTCGGTTGCAGTTTATAAGGACCGGACAGTAAATTGACTTTGCTGTCATCAGCCCCTTTCGCCAACAAGGCCATCACAAGCTCAGGCGCTTCGGCCTGCCAGTGTCCCGGCATGCCGGATGGTGCTGGGGTGAAATGACGAATCCGGTGCTGACTGACCGAATCTTCTGTGTCGTCCGTCAACGCCTCAGCCGCGGTTTGCGCATCGGCGCTCTGCGCTTCAGGGGATTCCTCTTCCAGCACCTGGCTGATTAATGGCACCTGTTGTGCCATCATCCAGCTCGCCAGCCATTCGGTGTCGGCGCAAATGCCCTGAGTCGCCGACTGGCGCAATAGCCACTGACCATCAATTTCGGCGGCACTGTAACTATTGTCAAAGGCCGGCAAACAGAGACAGTCTGGAATGATTTTTCGTACGGCCAGCCCGGCATCGTCACATAACGACAACCAGTGCTGCATCCGCTGATGTCCGACAACAGCAACATCCGCTTTATCGGCTTCCCGCTTAAGCATATGAATGTGCAGATCATCAACATCCTGAGCCAGCTCTTCTTCCAGCAGATACGGCAGTACCTGTGCCAGTTGACGCCCGGACCCGGATGGGATCGATACCTGGCTCAACAGCACATCGCTGCCTGATACCAGCAGATACACAGGCCGGTTTTCCCCGTATGCCGCCAGCTCGCCCAGCTGACCACTGTCAGCCAGTTCACCCGAGGCAATCACTTCCTGTTGCTGTGGCGACCAGACCAGCCAATGTACCGGCCCGTCAGGACGGCTACTCAGCCTTATCGTCAGAAACTCGCTCACTCATTCCTCCATAACGGCGACGTACGACAGTCACCTTGTTCTCCCCGTCTCGTTTGAGCAGGGCTAATATTCGCAATCGCGCGCGATCCACTGTCACTTCAGCATCGAGCTCAAAAAAATCACTTTTTACGGCCAGGTAAGATTTCGCCTGTTTGCGCGCCGCTTCAGTCAGCCGGTTAACGGCCCCTTCGGCCAGAAAGGCATCCACATCCTGCCAGCCATCATAGGGGCGGTTCTCTATCAACTGGCGGGCATCATCCAGGCTCAGTTCCGGGCTGAACACGCCGACCAGCAGCGCTGCCTGAGCAGGCTGGATCGTATTGACATTGATCAGCAGATCGGTCGACGGTAAGGCACACAATAAAGGGCGAGCCTGCTGATACATGGTGGCACTCACGCCATTCACCGCGCGAAACTCACTCACATCTGCCATCAGATTTCTGGGCGGCAGGTATGCCGGTGAAAAGCCTTCATAGCTGCTGTCGCCTGCACCGTAGGCGCTGTACACTGTCTCATCGGGATCGACATACTCCCACACCGAATCCGCCGCCACTTCTGCTTCATAGCTTTCCGCTCCCGCCTCTTCTAACAGAGCCTGCAGAAAACGTACCCGAAACGGCTTCTGGCTGCGATCCTGCTCAGGTGCCTGACCCGACAAGGCATTCAGGTTATAGCACGCCTGCAGATCATAGATATTTCCCTGCACTTCGCCATTATCCAGCGGATAGCTCTGGCCTTCGGTTGCCCAGACCTGGCTTAAGTTAACAGTGTCACTGTCCGCCAGACTCTGTTCTATCGCCACTTTGGCCAACTGCTCCATACCCTGGCTATACCAATAGGCCTGCTGGTTAAAAACCTGATTCTCAACCCGATAAAAATTCAGTTGCAGACGATCTGTCATCTGAACCGCCAGCAATGTCATTATGGCTAACAGCAGCAGGGCCACAATTAAGGCTACCCCTTGCTGTCTGGCGGGAGACTGTCTCATGAGGCGGTCTCCTCATCTGGCTTTTCTGCGTCCGGCAATACCGCTTCCGGCAGCATATAAACGCGCTCTATCTTACCCAGATCTTCCAGTGTCAGGGTGACAGCAATGCCTTTGGGCAATCTGGTATTATCTGACCAGGCTTCCTGCCAGCCTTGCGGGCCATAATAGCTGAATGACAAAGCCGTCACCCCTTGCAGCACCTTACGCACCAAAGGCTCGGTACCTACCACAGTGTCGGGATAGCGAAACCACACCCGCTCGAGTTTGTCATCAATAATGCGATAGCCCACCCGGAGAATCTCGCTGCGGGGAAACATTTGCTGTGGGTTCTGCCAGCCATCGCGGGTAAAAATAATGCCGTGACTGGCGGAATCAAGCAGGTATTCGCCGCTCTGCAACAAAGGACCACTCTCGTTATTGCCCTGCTGCCTGACCTGACGGCCGATAATCTGACGAAAATCGTTGTCCAGCATCAGCATGGCCCGCTGAATTTCCTGTAACCGTTGGTTATGCTCCCGCGACTGTTCATCGCTGCGCTGCACCCCGTTCATGACCTGATAGGCCGACAGGCTGAACATAGCAAACACCGCAATAGCCACCAGTACTTCGAGCAGTGTAAATCCCGCATGTCGCGATAATGGCTGACGATGCTCAGTTCTCAATGTAAGTCCTTAAGGTCGCCACCCTGTCTTTCAGTGCCTCATCGGTAGCGACAACGATATCCAGAGCCCGGAGGTAACCATCCGCTGTGGCGGTGCTTTTGATTGACCAGTACCATTGCCGTCCGGCGAGCTCAGATTTGCCTTTCTTCTCGGCGGTCAGCCGCTCGCCTGCAATGCGAATTCGGGCCAGCTCATTATCCGCTACCATGGTGGCAAAGGTTTTCTGCTCCAGGTAGCCCATAGCGTTGATGTGCTGTCCGACCGCCTTCATCACACTCAAGGCGGCCGTCGCAAATATGGCCATGGCAACCAGCACTTCCAGTAACGTGAAACCCGCGTCAGAAGATAATTTCCGCCGGGAACTCATTGGCCTGACTCCTCTCGGGTGGCTCCCGGTTCAAGCAGGTGCAATTGTCCGACTTCATCGGCTTCGACTGTCCAGATATCACCTTCTCCACTGGCATCAAACGACACAGTAAAAGGCGTATACTCACCACTGGACATCACGATAATCTGCGGCGGTTTGGCTTTTTCATCTTCTTCACTGGCAAAAAGATCCTCGTCAAACAGCGAACCGGGTTCGAACAAACGATCCTCGTCCTGCCAGGCGTCGCTGCCAACCTTGACTTCCATGCCGAGCGTATCGGGCAAAGTGACTTCGCTGAAGTAACGTGAATCCTTGAGGGGTTGCCAGCCTTTCGGGTCCAGCTCAAAAAACTGGTAGCCCTGCCTGTCAACCCGGACACCGTAATCACGGCCATTCAGCATGGCATCTTCACCCAGCAGCTGCACCAGATAATAAAATCGCTGTGATTCTTCTTTCAGCACCTCATTTTTAGGCGCCGGCAGTGTCATCACAACGGCTACGGCGCTGGTGGCCAGCAGTACCAGCACCAGCATCAGTTCAATCAGCGTAAATCCGGCAGCTGCACGTTTCATAGTTTGAATTAGCGGTAATCCAGCATATTCCAGTTACCGATATCGGTATTGACCTCTTCACCGCCTTCCTGGCCGTCAGCACCCAGGCTGAAGACATCCACCGGACCATGTTCACCAGGCATCACGTAGTTATAGTCGTTACCCCAAGGGTCTTTAGGCAGACGCTTGATATAGCCACCGTTACGGTAATTACGTGGTTCAGGGCTTGACGAAGGCTCAGTCACCAGCGCATCCAGACCTTGATCTGTGGTTGGATAAACACTGTTATCCAGCTTATACATATCCAATGCCTGCTCCAGTGCACCAATATCGGTCACGACTTTCTGCTGATCGGCCTTTTCTTTATTACCCAGCAAGTTCGGGACGACCAGACTGGCCAGTACGCCCAGAATCACGATAACCACCATGACTTCCAGCAGGGTAAAACCGCGTTGTTGACGTTGCATTAACACACCTCCAAAAGGGAAAACTACATGCCCACCATGTTATTCAGGGCAATGATTGGCATCAGAGTCGCGATAACGATAAACATCACCACCCCAGCCATTACTACAATCAAAAGGGGTTCAAACACCCCCAGTGCCATGTTGACCAAAGATTCGAAATCTCTGTCCTGATTATCGGCCGCCCGGGTCAGCATCTGCTCCAGCTCGCCACTGCGCTCACCACTGGCTATCATGTGGAGCATCATGGGCGGAAACAGCTTAGTTTGTTCCAGTGAGACGCGAAGACTGGCGCCTTCCCTGACCTTATCGGCTGCCTCAAGGATTTCCTGATTCACCCAGGTATTGGTCATGACCTGAGAGGCCACCTTCATTCCATCAAGCAAAGGGATGGCACTGGAGGTACAAATCGACAGCGTGCGGGCAAAACGGGATGTGTTCAGGCCACGCGCCACTTTACCGATAACAGGAACGCCCATCATCCGCCTGTCCCAGCGCAGCCGCAGGTCCGGACGACGCAACGCCATCCGGATACCCGCAATCAGCAGTATGATGACCAGCACAACGGCCAGTCCCCAGTGCTGAACAAAATTACTGGCGGCCAGCAGCACCTGAGTGATCTGCGGCAATTCCTGCCCCATATGGACAAACTGATCCACAATTTTCGGCACCACAGTGGCCAGCAAAAAAGCCACCACAGACACGGCAACCAGAGTCAGCATGGTCGGGTAAATCAGCGCTTGCTGCAGCTTACTGCGCATTTTCTGCCGGTTTTCAGTGTAATCGGCCAGACGGTTGAGCACGGTATCCAGATGGCCGGATTTTTCCCCTGCCGAAACCATGGCCCGAAAGAGCTGGTCAAAGATATGAGGGAATTCTGCCATGCTGTCTGCCAGGGTGTAGCCTTCAACTACTCTAGAGCGCACCGCCAGCATCATGTTTTTCAGACGGACTTTTTCGCTCTGCTCGGCCACCGCGCGCAGGCACTCTTCTAACGGCATCCCCGCCTGGACCAAGGTGGCCAGCTGGCGGGTCAGCAGGGACAGTTCATTGGTGCTGATCCCGCGGCGAAACGCAATCCGCCCGCCCGCCTTGCGCTTTTCACGCTCATGACTCTGGCTGACTTCAACCGGGATCAATCCCTGCTCGCGCAGTTGCTGGCGAAGCTGGCGGGCCGTGTCGGCTTCCATGACGCCTTTTTTCTGGCGTCCTTTGGTATCCAGGGCCTTATATTCAAATGCTGCCATCAGCCCTCCCTGGTCACTCGCATCACTTCTTCAAGCGTGGTAATACCCTGGCGGACTTTGGCCAAACCATCATCACGGATACTCGGAGTGTGCTGGCGGATCACTCTTTCTATCGCCTGCTCGCCGGCATCGGCATGGATCAGCTCCTGTACCTGTTCATCCACCAGCAGCAGTTCGTGAATCCCGGTCCGGCCACGATAGCCTTTGTTATTGCAGTGCTCGCAACCGACGGCATGGTAGAGGGTCAAGGACTCATATTCCGGTACATCGAACAGCTTTTTCTGCTCACTGTCAGCCTGATAGGGATCGCGGCAATGGGGACACAGCGTCCGAACCAGACGTTGCGCCAGTACTCCCAGCAAAGAAGAAGAGACCAGGAAAGGCTCGATGCCCATATCGCGCAAACGGGTCACGGCACCAATCGCTGTGTTGGTGTGCAGGGTCGACATCACCATATGGCCGGTCAGGGAGGCCTGCACGGCAATGGAAGCGGTTTCCAGGTCACGGATCTCACCGACCATCACCACATCCGGATCCTGACGCAAAATCGCCCGCAGCCCACGGGCAAAGGTCATGTCCACTTTGGTATTCACCTGTGTCTGACCTATGCCATCGATATCAAATTCAATCGGATCTTCGACTGTCAGGATATTGCGCTCATGGCTGTTCAGCTCCTGCAGGCCGGCATATAAGGTGGTCGATTTACCCGAGCCAGTCGGCCCTGTCACCAGTATAATGCCGTGCGGACGGGCAATCAGGTACTGGAAACTTTTGTGAATACGGGGCGTCATGCCCAGGCTGTGTAAATCCAGCCGGGTCGCATTTTTATCCAGCAAACGCAATACGACACGCTCGCCGTGCGAGGACGGCATGGTTGACACCCGCACGTCTACCGCCCGGCCACCGATGCGCAGAGAGATCCGGCCATCCTGAGGCACGCGTTTCTCGGCGATATCCAGCCGGGCCATGACTTTGATCCGGGAGACCAGAAGCGGTGCCAGCTTGCGGCTCGGGGTCAGCACCTCGCGCAGCACGCCATCGACACGAAAACGAATCGACAAGGTTTTCTCAAAGGTCTCGATATGGATATCCGAGGCTCCTTCCTTGATCGCTTCAGCCAGCATGGCATTGATCAGCTTGATGATTGGCGCGTCATCTTCCGATTCCAGCAAGTCTTCGGTTTGAGGCAACTCTTCAGCCAGCGAGAAAAAGTCATCGCTGTCAGAGCCCAGATCTTCCATCAACTGACGCGCTTCCGACGAATCACGCTGATAGGCATCGGTGAGGCGTTGTTCAAAAGCATGCGGCTCCAGCGCTTCAACGCGAAAACTGCGGCCAGACACCCGGCGCACTTCCGCCAGCACCACAGCTTTTAGCGGTCCGTCATGATAAAGCACCCTGCCGTGTTCACCCGTTTCAAGCACCACTTTATGACGCTTGGCGAAAGAAAACGGCAAACGGAACTGCACCAGATCGGCCGGGCGCAGCGTGTCCATCACTTCTCCTCCAGACGGGAGACAAATGCCCGTACTTCAGGGGGCAGAGAAATATCTTCGCCATATCTCGGCAATACCGGGGTTTTGGTCTCCGGCATCAGACGCAGGCCTTCATCGGCCTTATACAGCTGCTCAGCCCGGATATAGTTGTACTTACGCTGGGTAATACCATCTGCCGTCACGCCATCACGGATAATGGTCGGCTTAATAAATACCATCAGGTTGGTTCTGCCCTTACTGGTATTGTTGGATTTAAACAGGTGGCCCAGAATAGGAATATCGCCAAGAATCGGGATCTTGGATTCATTTTCGTTGGTCTCGTCCTGGATCAGGCCGCCCAGGGCAATCATCTGTCCGTCCTGAATCAGCACAGAGGTGGTAAGCTGTCGCTTGGAGAAACGCACGTCAACCGCGCCGTTGGCACCCAGAACGTTAGAGACCTCTTGCTCAATCTTGAGCTGCACAGAATCCCCTTCGTTAATTTGCGGGGTCACTTTGAGCTTGATACCCACTTCTTTGCGTTCGACGGTCTGGAATGGGTTATCGTTATTAGAGCTGGCCGTTGAGCCAGTCACCACAGGTACTTCCTCACCGACAATAAACGAAGCTTCGCCATTGTCCATCACGGTAATACTGGGTGAAGACAGGATGTTAGATTCACGGTCTGTGGCCACCGCATTGACCAGCATGGTCCAGTCACCCATGATCAAGCCCAGTACCGCACCATTGGCACCTGACAGCACCTGGCCCAGAGTCGAAAAATCGCCGCTTTCGGTAACTTCCACGTCAACCAGATTGTTATTATTGTCAAAGCGCTGCTCGGTCCGGGTAGTATCCTTCGCCTCTTCCAGACCAATCAGATACTGACCGACAGGCACATTAGAGTTGTTAAACTGCACTATCCCGTTTTCTTTCGAGCCGTACTGAATACCGAAGTTGATACCGGCCCCTTCAGACAATTCAACAATCATCGCCTCAATCAGCACCTGAGCACGGCGGATGTCGAGCTGGGCAATGATGTTTTCCAGCGCGCGCATGATATCCGGCGGTGCCGTCAGGATCAGGGCATTGGTGTCGGCGTGCGCGGCTATCATCACATCATTTTTCTTAGCAACAGCAGCGGCCTGACCATTGCCTTGTTTTTCGGCCTGCAAGTTATCGGATACCCCTTTCAGTACATCGACCAGCTCTTCGGCATTGGCGTATTTGAGGTAAACGACACGGTTATTGCCCGAGCTCGCCATTTCTTTATCTAACTGGCGTATCAGACGTTTAAGGCGCTCACGCACTTTAGGATCGCCAGACAGCAGCACAGAATTGGTGCGCTCATCCGCGACTAATTTAGGTTGCAGAAACTCTGGCGTCGACTTGGCATCAGCCGACTTGTTCAGGGCATCGACAATGCGCACCATCTCTGCGGCAGAGGCATTATTGAGCTCAACCACGTCGATCTCTTTATCACCGGCACGGTCAACCCGCTCAATGATATCCGCCAGACGATTAACGACGGCCGCACGGCCGGTGATCATGATGATGTTCGCCGGGTCGTAGTGCACCACGTTACCCGCACCTGCGTTATCGTTCAGCTGACGCAGCAGAGGAGACAGCTCTCTGACGGAGACATTGCGTACCGCCACCACCCGGGTCACCACTTCATCACCCTGCGCCTGGGTTTTGCTGTCAACGACAGGAATAGAAGAAATTTTCGCGTCTTTATCACGGATAACTTTCAGTATGCCGTTTTCCATTTCGACGACGGCAAACCCGTACACTTCCAGTACGTTGAGGAAAAACTGGTAATACTGTTCGTCGTTCAGCAGATCATAGCTGCGGACATTAACCTGCCCTCTGACAGAGGGATCCACAATGATAGTTTTCTGCAGATTACGTCCAACAATGTTGATAAACTCTTGAATATCAGTTCCTTTGAAACTGGCGCTGAATTCACTTGCCATCAGGGGAGTCGACAGCAAGCTGGCCGCCAGCCACAGGGTGCCCTTACCCATCCATTTTTTCACAAAAAACTCCTGCGTATATACGCAATGTATTCGTGCCGCTATTGCAGCTCTATCAATATGTCATGTAACTGCCCGTCACGCTCTACTGTTAATGTCAGTTCAGTGGCAGAGGACAGCTCAGTCCACAACCGTGCCATCACGGTCGGGTCCTTCAAATCATTGCCGTTAAGACTCACTGCCAGATCTTCCGGCTGCAGCCCAACGGCATCAAAAAGCACACGGTTTTTCCCTGGATTAACCCGATAACCTATCAGCTCATCATCCTGCTTTACCTGAGATAAACGAATGTATGAGAAGAGGTTTTGTGGCTTGTCCATGATCTCTTGTTTTATCTGCGCCAGCTCGTCACCGGCTCCCTCGGACTCGGTAGAATCGGGCTGCACTGTCGGCTCGGGTGCCTGCCGTGCAGCCGGTGCAGTAGAAGGGGCTGACACCTGAGACCCATTCTGGCCAAACTTTTGTCCGTCCAGCATCAGTGTCTCATCGCGCCCGTTGTTACGGATAATGACCCGATCAACAAACACCCCCTGCAAGGTCGCGCGCGTGCCGTCTATCGCTTCATTCAAACCATAGGTATTCTGCTTACCCCGATTGGTGATCACAGCCAGAGTGGTTTGCGGGTTGTTACTCGCCACCACCCCAACCAGTGTCAGGTTAAGTTTAGTCTCTGGTGCATCCTGTTTGACAGGTTGCTGAGGAATTGCCTTAGGGGCATCCGCCCGATAGCGGCCGAACAGCTCCAACGTCAGCAATTCAGATACTTGCAGCCCCTGCTGATTAGCCCCGCCAGACTTGATGCTGGGTGCCTGCCAGGCCGGCGGCGCTTCCACTGGTTGTAATGCCGACCACACAAGACGCCCCAGCATCCAGGCCAGAACAACCACCAGACACCAGGTCACGATTCTGGTCAGAGACTGCATTGAGGGCATACGTTTTCCCGTCACTGCCTGACGCCAGTGCATTGTTACCCTAGCTACATCCATTTGCTGTTTTCTGCCTCATGACTCTTTGTAATCAATAATATGACAAGAAAAGCCCGGATTGAGTTCCCGTTATTTCAAGCGGATTTTTGCTTGCCGCAATCCCGACGCTCATCTTGTTGCATGACAGGTTAATATAGCAAACCCACTCACTGAAAAAATACTACTCATTTAGCAGTGTGTTATTTCGTGTGAGGAAATTCCCATTCATTGTTGAATTTGCGATCCGGCATCACCATTTAATAACTACTGTGTACCTGTAACGCTGACTTTTTGTGCAACGAAACAAGGTCTAAGACTATCTTCGCATTACAGTAAACCCAAACACTGTGAATGCGCTGTGTCAGATCAAGCCAAAACGAACGGTATTTTTCCTTGGCTTTTCGGGTCGTTAGCCAAAATGTGACGCTGGTGATCTGTGACTTACCCGGATCGCTATCACCTTGGCTCAGAGACAATCCGGCAGGGAATCAGGCTATGCAGCTGACGCGGCATTTCCATTGTGATATTTTTAGCGCCCATTTGGGTAAGGAGCCTATTTTATGAGTCGGCAACCCTCCGAATCCGATACAACAGAAGTGCGTCTGGACAAATGGCTGTGGGCTGCCCGCTTTTACAAAACCCGCTCGATCGCGCGAAACATGATCGACGGCGGAAAAGTGCACTATAACGGCCAGCGGTCCAAACCCAGCAAGCTTGTCGAGCTGGGGGCTGAAATCAAACTTCGGCAGGGTAATGAGGAAAAAACAGTCACTATCCTCAAAGTGTCCGGTACGCGTCGTGGCGCCCCGGAGGCCCAAACCCTTTATCAGGAAACAGCAGCCAGCCTGACTCAGCGCGAGCAACAGGCACAGATGCGCAAGCTCAATTCGCACAATCCGCACCCGGACAAGCGCCCGGATAAAAAGCAGCGACGCGATATACTTAAGTTTAAAAGCAATCACTGACAGTGAGTGCCGGAGAAAACCAAATCATGACCAGCGATAATCTTTACCGTTACCTGTTTGACGATGTGTCTGTTCGCGGTGAACTCGTACAACTCACCGATACCTATCAGCACATTATTGCCAGCAAGGACTACCCTGCGCCTTTGCAGACACTACTGGGCGAATTGCTGGTTGCCACCAGCCTGCTGACGGCCACTCTGAAATTCGAGGGGTCCATCACGGTACAACTGCAAGGTGACGGTCCTGTGAAACTGGCTGTGATTAATGGTGATCACAACCAGCAGATGCGTGGTGTCGCACGTTGGGACGGCGAACTGGCTGCGGACGGCAACATCCACGATCTAATGGGCAAAGGCCATATGATCATTACCATCACACCGAACCAGGGTGAACGCTACCAGGGCGTGGTCGGCCTGGAAGGCGACACGCTTGCCGCGTGTCTGGAAAGCTACTTTGCTAACTCAGAGCAATTGGCGACCCGCATCTGGCTGCGCACCGGTGAGGCCGACGGCCAGACTAAAGCCGCAGGCATGCTGCTGCAGATCCTGCCAGATGGTAAAGGCGATGCCAGTGATTTTGAGCACCTGGAGCAATTAACAGAGACAGTGAAGAATGAAGAGCTGTTCGGTCTGCCTGCTCAGGACGTGTTATACCGCCTGTACCACCAGGAGAAAGTAAAACTCTTTGATCCGCAACCGGTGATTTTCCACTGCGGCTGCTCTCGCGAGCGCAGCGCCGGTGCCATTAAGTTACTGGATCGTAATGAAGTTGAACGTATTTTGCAGGAAGAGGGTAAAGTCTCACTGCATTGCGACTACTGTGGCACCAGCTACGATTTCGACAGTTTTGATATTACCAGCCTGTTCGAAACCGGCTCCGAAGCCGACGATTCGCAGCTGCATTAATTTTCATCCATTATTAAGACTGAAAGTAAATTACATAAGCCAGCTACATGCTGGCTTTTTTTTTAACTCCTCCACACTTTTATGCTGCTTTCTGAAATGCAAGCACAGCTTATTCATGCTTAATTGGCAAGGAATATTAATCACTTACACTGGCATAAACCTTTCCAGACAGGGTAAAATTAGGCTAGGTACAGATAAAAACACTAGAAAGTAACCATACTTTGTATGTGGTTACGACAAAAGCTACCTCCCTGTACGCAGGGTAAAAAAAGACAGCCTAACTACCTCTTACCCCCCAGGAGTCGCTAATGACAGTCATGCACGCCGAAGATAAAAAGGTCAACCAACAGCTGAATTTGTCTCAGTATGGTATCCATAACGTAAAAGAAGTCCTTCGTAATCCTTCCTACGAAGTCCTTTTTGAGGAAGAAACCAGACCCGGTCTGGAAGGTTATGAAAAAGGCGTAGTGACAGAGCTGGGCGCTGTTTCTGTAGACACTGGCATTTTTACCGGTCGTTCTCCAAAAGATAAGTACATAGTCAAAGACGACACCACTCGCGATACTCTGTGGTGGTCAGATCAAGGCAGCAACGACAACAAACCACTGAGTTCAGAGGTCTGGAGCGATCTGAAAGCGCTGGTCGCCAATCAGCTATCCGGCAAACGTCTGTTTGTGATCGACGGCTACTGTGGTGCAAACCCGGACACCCGCTTATGTATTCGGGTGATCACTGAAGTGGCCTGGCAGGCACACTTTGTGAAGAACATGTTCATCCGTCCGAGTGACGAAGAGCTGGCCACCTTCAAACCCGACTTTGTGGTGATGAACGGTGCCAAATGCACCAATGACCAGTGGCAGCAACACGGCATGCACTCTGAAAACTTCACCGTGTTCAACCTGACAGAGCGCATGCAACTGATCGGGGGTACCTGGTACGGCGGCGAGATGAAAAAGGGCATGTTCTCTATGATGAACTACTTCCTGCCGCTGCAGGACATTGCCTCTATGCACTGTTCAGCTAATCAGGGAGAAAATGGCGATGTTGCCGTGTTCTTTGGCCTGTCCGGCACAGGTAAAACCACCCTGTCTACCGATCCTAAGCGTAAATTGATTGGTGATGACGAGCATGGCTGGGATGACAACGGTGTCTTCAACTTCGAAGGGGGCTGCTACGCCAAAACCATTAAACTGTCGAAAGAAGCCGAACCGGACATCTATCAGGCGATCCGTCGTGACGCCCTGCTGGAAAACGTGACCGTTCGCGATGACGGCACCATAGATTTTGACGACGGTTCTAAAACCGAAAACACCCGTGTGTCCTACCCGCTGTACCACATTGAGAACATAGTGAAGCCGGTATCCCGCGGTGGTCATGCCAATAAAGTGATTTTCCTGTCGGCTGACGCCTTCGGTGTACTGCCTCCGGTGTCCAAGCTGACGCCCGAGCAGACTAAGTACCACTTTTTGTCTGGCTTTACGGCGAAACTGGCTGGCACCGAGCGTGGCATCACAGAGCCGACACCGACCTTCTCGGCCTGTTTTGGTAATGCATTCCTAAGTCTGCACCCGACTAAATATGCGGAAGTGCTGGTCAAACGCATGGAAGCGGCAGGCGCTGAAGCCTATCTGGTCAACACTGGCTGGAACGGCAGCGGTAAACGTATCTCAATCAAAGATACCCGCGCCATTATTGATGCCATTCTCGACGGTTCGATCGAAAACGCTGAAACCAAGCAAGTGCCCATTTTCAATCTGACCGTGCCGACAGCCTTGCCGGGTGTGAATCCCGACATTCTGGATCCGCGCGATACCTATACCAGTGAAGCGGAATGGGAAACCAAAGCCAACGATCTGGCTAAACTCTTCATTAGCAACTTCGATAAATACACAGATAACGAACAAGGTGCCGCTCTGGTTGCCGCTGGCCCTCAGCTGGACTGATTTGAGTGAAACTGAAAAAAGCCCTGCACCGCAGGGCTTCCTTGTCTCTGAACCAATCGCACACTCGTGCAACAACCTTAGCTAAACACTAAATAGCCAACAAAAACCCGCCGCATTCCTTGCCAAGTAGTCGCATTTCCTTCACTCTTTTGACACTGGCCTTACCATGCCTTTTTCCCAAGACTTTCATCACCGCCCGATTGCCCGGCAGCGGCCTAAACATGGTTTGGCGGCTGATATGGAGTTCGGCATGCGTTTCTTCACAAAAATACTGGCTACCCTGATGATTCTGCTGCTGATGGCAGCAACCATTATTGTCATCCTGCTGCATACCCGCTACAGCGCTGCCCTGGTGAACACTTTTTTAAAGGGAGCCGGCTACAGCGGCGCTCAGGTTACCGGTGTGCAATATTCACTGCAGAGCGACCCGCTGCATTTACGACTAAGCCAGCCACGCTGGCAAAGGCAAGATGCGCCCGCCTTAGCCGCTGAGCAGCTTGATCTCTGGCTGTCTCCCGCCTCTTTCTACCAGCGGGGCTGGCATTTTGACAGCCTGTTAATCCAAGGCGTTAATCTCGACCGGCTACCGGTTATCGGGCTGGAAAACGGGCAGCTCAATGCCCGCCGGCTGGCTGTGACCAAACTGACTGTTTCTGTGCCCGGATTGCAGCTAGATAACGCGCGCCTCGAACTCGACAACTGGCAAAACCGCGCACAAGACTGGGGAGACTTCAACGGGGACTTCCGCCTTTCGGCCGAGCAGGCCACCTGGCACGATCACTCACTGCAGCAGGTGCTTATTGACGGGGAGCGCGATGCCCGAACCTGGACTGTGTATGGTTTGTCATTGAACTGGCAAGGTGCCCGCTTCCACGGCCAGGCCGAATATCAGACTGACGAGCATAACCTGATCATCCACCAGCTCAGCGCCAGCGGCCTGAAGATAGACCAAGATTTCCCGATCCAAACCTTATTGGATCTGAGCGCACAGGCGAACGAGTCCGGGCTGAGCGTAGATTTACGCCGTCTGGATATCCTGGACAGCAGTCTGGAACACGAAGAATACAGTACCAGTCATGCGAATCTGGCCCTGGAAAACTGGCGCTGGCCCGGCACGCTGTGGCAACAGCAGGATGCCCGTCTGTCGCTGGGGGCCGATACGCTGCGCTGGCATGACCTGCTGCTGGACTCTCCCCTTACCGAGCTGCACTTCACCCCGGAGCAGATCAGTCTGAACGGCTTTTCGGCCCGTATGCTTGAAGGCTACCTGCGCGCTGAGGCGACCCTGACGCCCGAAGCCATGTTGCTGCATCAGCTGGAGTTAAAGGGTATTCGCTGGGTACTGCCCGAAGCCATTCAGGCCTGGCTGATGCACGACAGCGCCCCGCAAACGCCTCTGCAGGCTCAGGTCGATCAGTGGTGGCGCCAGCTGGATACTCTGACCGTGGATCAGCTCTCTGTCGGCTACAGTCAGCTGACCGGCACCTATGCGCCACTGCCTTTTCAGATCAGCGATATCAATCTGGACGGCACAGGGCTGGTGTTGCTGCGTCAGGGACAACCCGGACTGTGGCAAGGTGAACTCAATGCCAGTGCCGGTTTCACCCATATTCGCCAAATCACCATCCACGATCCGCTGCTGACCATGAGCAGCCAGGCAGGACACTGGCAAATCACACGGTTAAATCTGCCAATTGAAGAAGGTTTGTTAGAAGGCAGCGCCGATATCCAGCTCAACGAAGCAGGCTGGCCATGGACACTGTCTCTGGCCGGTGACAGTTTACCGTCACAGATGCTGCACCACTGGTTAGGACTGCCGCTCCCGCTGCAGGGAAAGATGGATATCAGCGCCCAGGCAAGTGGTCTGGGGCAGTTTCACCGCGGGCTGGCTTACAGTTTGAATGGTCATCTCAACGCGGCATTCCGCCAACAGTCTCTGACCCAGAGCGAAGCCTCGCTGCTGCAGAGCTGGCAGAATAGCGAAACACTGGCCGTTACCCCACTCAGTAGTGGTAAAAATCCAGTCCGCTCGCCAGTCACGCTGAGTCCGCTAAAGTTGCGGGCTGATCGGGGACGCATTGCCATACAGCCGCTGAGCCTGCAAGGCCAGCAGTTAACAGCGGAGCTACAGGGAGAGTGGGATCTGGCGATCCCGTCCGAACGCGAAATCCAGCTCAACGCCAGCAATGGCTGCCAACAGCTCAGCAAACGCTGGCATAACCATCAGCAGGACATATCCGTGCTGTCTTGCGAGCGAAACAGCATATAGGTTCCGGTGAAGGTTGCAGCATGGGATTCATCGCTGAACACCTGCACTTCCACCACCATTCGCCCTTTACGGCCATTGGCGATCCGGTCCAGATCGCCGGTAAGGGTCTCCACACCCGTGACGGCGCGAGGGCGCGATTTCACCGGCGCGGAGTAACGAATGCGGCTATCAACCAGCATGATATCAGCCTGAAGCTGGCGCTCCTTCAGCAACATCCAGAGGAATCCCCAGCCAGCCAGCGTCGCCATGGTAAAAATACTGCCGGCAAACATGGTCGCCCTCGGGTTGAGGTTGGCGTTCAGTACCGCACTGACTTCAAACCGGTAACCTGTGTACTGGCTGATTTTGACGCCCATTTTTTCACTGATCGGAATATGAGACTGCCAGACATCCTGCAGCTCCTGGCACCAGTCGGGATGGCGCACCACTTCAGTTAACGGATCCAGATATTTCAGCATCTGCTGATGACGAACCGGCCCGCGTTCCTCGCTTAACTCACCCTGATTGGCAAAACCGTTGATCTGATAAAAGCGGATGGCTTCTTCGCGGGCATTACAGACCAGCCGCTTAGCACCCTCCTGCCGGGCCAGCGATTCCAGCGCCATCAGCAGCAAGCCGCCCATGCCTTTATTGCGGTAATTGGGATCGACAGCCATATAGCGGATCTGACCGTCATTTTCCGGCGTCATATACAGCCGGCCAATCGCCACCGGCTGACCGTCATCATCGACTATCATTCGATGGCAGCTCAGGGCGTCATAGGCATCGCGTTCTGATCCCGCCGGCATATGCCAGGGCTGGCGTAACATCCGCCAGCGAAAGTCAAAATAGCGGGCCAGTTCCGCCTCAGTTTGCGGGGTGATCAATCGAAACATAGCGTCCTTCTCCAGTCATTCAATTCCATTTGCGCACTCACACGCTCCGCCTGTTGGTCTGCTTACCTGCGCAAACGGCCGTGGTTATTCAGATAACCACCTTGTTCACGCTATAGCATGAAGGCTAGCACTGCAGCCAGAAAGTGACAGGACCATCATTAAGAAGCGCCACTTTCATATCGGCGGCAAAGATACCCGTTTCGGTGCGGACAGCGCTTTCCTGGCAGGCTGACACAAAGTAATCGTACAAGCGCTCAGCGTCCGCCGGGTGTGCCCCGGTCGAAAAGCTCGGACGCATACCGCTGTTGGTATCGGCGGCCAGCGTGAACTGCGAGACGACCAGCACACTGCCCCCCGCCTGCTGCACATTGAGGTTCATTTTTCCGGCATCATCCTCAAACACCCGGTAGCCCAGCACTTTATCGCGCAGCCGGCGAGCTTTCGCTTCATCGTCACCTTTCTCTACCCCGAGTAAAACCAGTAACCCCTTGCCAATAGCACCGGTCACTTTGCCATCGACGGCAACACTGGCTTCACTCACTCGTTGTATCAGCGCAATCATTTTGTATCCTTGTACGTCTTCACGGTTTGTTGCTGTTCTTCGTTTGCTCAGCACCGGATGCCTGTGCTCCCTGATGCCCGGCATCCACTGAGGCCAGAGGCTGTTTTTCACCCTCACCTGAGCCGTGCGGTGTTTTTGCCCGCTGACGCCAATGCTGCTCTTCACACAAGCTGGCGGTGATTTCTGCGCCCAGCAACACAATACACCAGCACAGGTACACCCACACAAACAAAATAGGTACCACAGCCAGTGCGCCGTATATCAGCTGGTAAGACGGGAAATTAGTGATGTAGAGCGCAAAGACTTTTTTGCTCAGCTCAAACAGGGCACTGGCGATCAGAGCACCTATCAGCGCATTACGCAACCGGACTTTAGTGTTAGGCACCAGCATATACAGGCCCAAAAAGGCCAGGGTGGACATCAGAACAGGCAGACCGCGCAACAGCTGCTGTACAAAGCCGTTCACGGTTTCGCTGCCCAAGATATTCAGTGAAGCCAGGTAGGAGCTGATCGCCAGGCTGGAGCCGACCAGTATCGGGCCCAAGGTCAGTACCATCCAGTAAATCGAAAAGGAGATCACCACACGGCGGTGCTGGCGAACCCGGAAAATATAATTCAGTGACTTATCAATGGCGGATATCAGCAGAATGGCGACCACAAACAAGGCTCCGATCCCAACAGCCGTCATTTTGCCAGCGTTAGCGACAAACTGATTGAGGTAGTTTTGCACCACGTCCCCTGCTGTCGGCACAAAATTTTCAAACACAAAGGCCTGCAGCTGATCGCCCAGAGAGGCAAACACGGGAAAACTCGACAGTGCTGACAGCACCACAGTGATCATGGGCACCAGCGACAGCAGCGTCACATAGGCCATAGAGCCGGCCGTGACGGTCAGGCGATCATGATCGATGCGACGGTACAAATACTGTACGAATTGCCAAAGTTCTGTGACCGCCTGGCGCAAACCCGGCCTGGACGTTATTTTCATATCAGCCATATTGAATTAATCTTTGTTGTTTATCGTTCAACTACGAAACGACCCTACTCGCGACAGAGTTAACCTCAGCCCTTTCAAATATGCCGCATTCTGGCTCTGAACAGCCGTGTCATGGATATTGGGGTATATCAACAACATAGTGCGTCCGGATGGGAATAACAACCAGCCAGGTCGCCAGCCAGGAGCTTTTATGCCATATGCTTTTGCCCTGATACTGAGCCTGACACTGCTGTCGGGCTGCCAGAGCGCCTACTATTCTGCCATGGAATCGGTCGGTGTTCATAAACGCGATATCATGGTCGATCGCGTCGAAGATGCCACTGAGGCGCAGAAAGACGCCCAGGAACAGTTTACCTCAGCGCTGGCCGCTTTACAGTCACTGACCCGCTTTGAAGGCGGTACGCTGGAAGAGACCTACAACCGGGTGAATGCGCAGTATGAAGCCAGTGCCGATGCCGCCGATAAAGTCAGCGACCGCATCGCAGCGATTGAAAATGTCTCACAAGCCTTGTTCGATGAATGGCAAGAGGAGCTGAGCCTGTATTCCAGCTCAGCGCTGCGCCGCGACAGCGAAGCCAAACTCAAAGCCACCCGCGCTTCTTACAGCAAGATGATTGCTGCCATGCACAGGGCAGAAGGCAAAATGGCACCTGTGCTGGATACGTTGCGGGATAACAGCCTGTACCTGAAGCACAACCTCAATGCTGCAGCAATCGGCTCTCTGCAAGGCGAGTTCCGCTCGCTTGAACGCGATATCCAGCGGGCGATCAGCGATATGCGCGCCGCTATCAGTGAGTCTGAGCGCTTTGTGGCCCAGCTGAACCGCAGTTAATCTGGTGTCGGCCTGAATAAAAAAACCCCCCGCCGGGATAACCGGAACGGGGGGATTTTTCACTGTGCCCCCCAAAGGGCGCACAGAATCAGTTGTTACTTCGCACCACGGCTCGCACGCTTACGATCCGTTTCCGTCAGCAGTTTCTTACGGATACGAATGCTTTCCGGCGTCACTTCCACCAGCTCATCGTCATCGATGAATTCCAGCGCCTGCTCCAGGGTGTACTTAATTGGCGTGGTCAGCACCTGCGCATCATCGGTTCCTGATGCACGGACGTTGGTCAGCTGCTTACCTTTCAGGGCGTTAACCGTCAGGTCATTATCACGGCTGTGAATACCGATCACCATGCCTTCGTAGACTTCGACACCGTGACCGATGAACAGACGACCACGCTCCTGCAGGTTAAACAGGGCATTGGTCAGTGCTTTACCCGCGGCGTTTGCAATCAGCACGCCATTGACGCGCTGGCCGATCTCACCACCTTTGTGCGGACCGTAATGATCAAACGTGTGGTAAATCAGACCAGAGCCTGAGGTCAGGGTCATGAACTCAGTCTGGAAACCGATCAGGCCACGTGATGGCATGACGAAATCCATACGCACACGACCTTTACCATCCGGCGCCATGTCTTTCAGCTCACCTTTACGCAGGCCGATTTTCTCCATGATGCCGCCCTGGTGTTCTTCCATGACATCAATGGTCACAGTTTCAAACGGTTCCATCAACTGGCCGTTTTCTTCTTTGATGATAACTTCAGGACGTGATACCGCCAGCTCGAAGCCTTCACGGCGCATGTTTTCAATCAGAATCGACAGGTGCAGTTCACCACGACCTGACACGCGGAATTTGTCCGGGTCTTCTGTTTCTTCAACGCGCAGCGCAACGTTATGAACCAGCTCTTTCTGCAGACGCTCCAGAATGTTACGAGAGGTCACGAACTTACCTTCTTTACCGGCAAACGGAGAGGTGTTCACCTGGAAAGTCATGGTTACAGTTGGCTCATCGACGCTCAGCGCTGGCAGTGCTTCAACCGCGTTGACATCACAGATGGTGTCAGAGATTTTCAGCTCACCCAGACCAGTGATCGCGATGATATCACCGGCAGTCGCGCGATCGATATCGTGGCGCTCCAGACCCAGGTAGCCCATGACAGTACCGACTTTACCGTTACGGGTTTTACCGTCTGCACCAATAATGGTCACTTGCTGGTTTGGTTTTACAGAACCACGGGTCACACGGGCAACACCGATAACACCGACGTAAGAGCTGTAGTCCAGCTGAGAGATTTGCATCTGCAGCGGGCCGTCAACGTCGACCGCAGGTGGTGCAACATTGTCTACGATTGCCTGGAACAGTGGTTCCATGTTCTCGCCAGTCTCGCCTTCTTCGCGTGTTGCCCAGCCATTCAGTGCTGATGCGTAAACCACCTGGAAGTCCAACTGTTCGTCGGATGCACCCAGATTGTCAAACAGATCGAATACCTGATCCATCACCCAGTCAGGACGAGCGCCCGGACGGTCGATTTTGTTGATAACAACAATTGGCTTCAAACCGTGAGCGAACGCTTTCTGGGTCACGAAACGAGTTTGCGGCATCGGGCCGTCAACTGCGTCAACGATCAGCAGAACAGAATCCACCATCGACATAATACGCTCTACTTCACCACCGAAGTCGGCGTGCCCTGGGGTGTCCACGATATTGATGCGGTAATCATTCCAGTTGATGGCGGTGTTTTTCGCCAGGATGGTAATGCCACGCTCTTTCTCGATATCGTTGGAGTCCATCACGCGTTCTTCAACGCCGCCACGGGAGTCCAAGGTACCTGATTGCTGCAGCAGTTTATCAACCAGGGTGGTTTTACCGTGGTCTACGTGCGCAATGATTGCGATATTACGTAATTTATCGATCTGTGGATTAGACATGGATTTGGCATTCACTCAGATGTTGCGACCCCCTGAAAAACAGGCAGCCACTGATTAAAAAAACGGCTCATAATCTACCAGATTTTACGTCAAAACCCAGCAAATATGTGATTTATATCATCACGTCGGAACGAAACTGATAGCAATAGCAAGAATAAAGCGTAAAAAATCAATAAAAACAGTCAATTAAAAACAAGAGCGCGCAACGGGCTTTTTTTGGTGCAATAAAGTGAATGCAATCCGTCGCGCAGACGATTGACAATTGATCAGCGTGGGCTAAATATAGCCGATGTCTTTGCATTCGGGTGAAACGGAGTGACAAAGAGGGAGATAATCCCTACTTGCACCATTGTGGTGCGCAAAATCACCATATCAGTGCAATGGAGCCCATGATTATTTGCACTGAGCGCCATAACAGGGCGTAAATATGGCAATTTTGGGGATTTAAAAAGTTGGCATGGATTTCGCAAAGCTTACTGTATCGGAGCACATGCTTGTTCCTTTCCAAAATTTTTTGCGGCCAGTTGCCCAAATCTAACACCGGAGGTTACTTAAGATGTCAGTAGAAAACGTACTCGCGTTGATCCAGGAAAACGAAGTTAAATTTGTTGACCTACGCTTTACCGATACCAAAGGTAAAGAGCAACACATCTCTATCCCCGCTCACCAGATTGACGCAGACTTCTTCGAAGACGGTAAGATGTTTGATGGTTCTTCGGTCGCTGGCTGGAAAGGAATCAACGAATCAGACATGGTGATGATGCCAGATGCATCTACCGCTGTGCTGGACCCATTTACCGAAGATGCCACGCTGAACATTCGCTGTGACATCCTTGAGCCTGCCACCATGCAAGGCTATGACCGTGACCCGCGCTCTATCGCCAAGCGTGCGGAAGAGTACATGCGCAGCACCGGCATCGCCGACACAGTGCTGGTAGGTCCTGAGCCTGAGTTCTTCCTGTTCGACGACGTGAAGTTCGCCACTGATATGTCAGGTTCTTTCTTCAAGGTTGACGATATCGAAGCGGCATGGAACACAGGTTCTACCGTTGAAGGCGGTAACAAAGGTCACCGTCCGGGTGTGAAAGGCGGTTACTTCCCGGTTGCACCGGTTGACTCATCACAAGATATCCGTTCTGCCATGTGTCTGATCATGGAAGAAATGGGTCTGGTTGTTGAAGCGCACCACCATGAAGTGGCGACTGCAGGTCAGAACGAAATCGCAACCCGTTTCAACACCCTGACGTCAAAAGCGGACGAAATCCAGATCTACAAATACGTGGTTCATAACGTCGCGCACGCTTTCGGTAAAACAGCAACCTTCATGCCTAAGCCTCTGGTTGGCGACAACGGCAGCGGTATGCACGTGCACCAGTCTCTGGCCAAAGACGGTCAGAACCTGTTTGCGGGCGACAAGTACGGCGGCCTGTCTGAAATGGCACTGTACTACATCGGCGGTATCATCAAGCACGCACGCGCCATCAATGCGTTCGCTAACCCGTCAACCAACTCGTACAAGCGTCTGGTTCCTGGTTTCGAAGCCCCTGTTATGCTGGCGTACTCAGCACGTAACCGCTCTGCGTCTATCCGTATCCCTGTGGTACCAAGCCCGAAAGCGCGCCGTATCGAAGCTCGCTTCCCGGATCCAGCGGCTAACCCGTACCTGGCATTTGCCTGTCTGCTGATGGCTGGTCTTGACGGCATCAAGAACAAGATCCACCCAGGCGAAGCGATGGACAAAGACCTGTACGATCTGCCAGCAGAAGAAGCGGCAGAGATTCCAAAAGTGGCAGAGTCACTGGAGATCGCACTGAAAGCACTGGATGAGGACCGTGAGTTCTTAACCGCTGGCGGCGTGTTCTCTGACGATTTCATCGATTCTTACATCGCACTGAAATCAAAAGATGTTGAGCGCATCAACATGGCGACTCACCCTCTGGAATTCGACCTGTACTACTCTGTATAAGTCTGAACACCGCGATTCACTGTTCAAGGCCTGCGCATGCAGGCCTTTTCTTTATCTGGCTCACCAAGGCTGGGCAAACATTCTCAGCACCCAGGCTGGCGCACCCACTTTCACCAAAACGACTCATCCCGTTTCCCGCAGCCGGCACGCTTTACAGGCTCACTGAAGTGATTGGGCCGGAAAAGACGGCAAGGTTATTGCATTATTCAACGTTCACCGTCTTTATGCGTTGCCAAAAGTCAGTCTCAAAGCGGTTGCTGTCACCAACAGCCTAAAAAGGCTGGACTCGCTCACTTAGTGCTGCACAAGTAACAAAAGACGGGCTACACTGTAATGCACCAAAACAGTGCAATGCACCAGAGGTGTTTGCTCCGCAAGCGGGCACACTGGCCATAACCACAAGGATGAGACTGTGACTGCCGCTTTTACGCCATTGATCCTGAACAACCTGGTCACTGCGGTGATACTGCTCGATGAGCTGCTGAAAATTCGCTACGTCAATCCGGCCGCAGAGCAATTGATGTCCTGCAGCCAGCGGCGATTGCTGGGCAGTCGCTTTCCGGATCTGCTCCAGCACAGCTCGCTCGATCTGGGCCTGATTCAGTCGACAGTGCAAAGCGGACAAGGACTAACCGACGGCGAAGTAACCCTGGTGATCGATGGCCGCCACCATACCCTGGAAATCAATGCCAGCCCGGTAAGCTGGCAAAAAGAGGTGCTGATTCTGCTCGAGCTCAAACCCATAGATCAGCAGCGCCGGATCAGCCAGGAAATCAGCCAGCACGCGCAGCAACAAGCCGCCAAAGAGCTGGTCCGCGGGCTGGCCCATGAGATCAAAAACCCGCTGGGGGGATTACGCGGGGCCGCGCAATTGCTGGAAAAAGCCCTGCCGGATCCCAGCTATACCGAGTACACCCAAATGATCATTGAACAGGCCGACCGGTTGCGAAATCTGGTCGACCGCCTGTTAGGGCCGCAAAAACCCGGCATCAGAACGGTAGGCAATATCCATGTGGTACTGGAAAAAGTTCGCCAGCTGGTGTCGCTGGATCACAGAGAGCAACAACTGCGCATCCAGCGCGATTATGACCCCAGTCTGCCGGATTTCAGCATGGACCCGGAGCAGCTGGAGCAGGCCATCCTCAATATTGTCAGTAATGCCGCCCTGGCACTGAGCCAGCAGTCGGGCGAAGGGGTAATCACCCTGCAGACACGCACCGCACACCAGGCTTTAATTCACGGTCAGCGACACAGAATCGCGGCCAAGATCGACATCATAGACAACGGACCCGGCATTCCGGCCGACATACAGGACACCCTGTTTTATCCCATGGTCACGGGCCGCGAAGGCGGTAACGGACTCGGCCTGTCCATCGCCCAGAATTTAATTGATCAGCACCACGGCAAAATTGAAGTGTCGAGCTGGCCAGGGCAGACAAAATTTTCCATTTATCTACCGATTCAATCAACAGAATAACAAAGCAGCCGGGCCTGTTAGCGTTTCCGCCATCACGCCCGGCATGCACACAAAGGACACAACGGAGGGCATGCGATGAGCAAAGGACTAATCTGGGTTGTCGACGATGACAGCTCCATACGCTGGGTACTGGAGCGCACCCTGAATGCAGCCGGACTGCGCTGCGAAACCTTCGCCGATGCCGACAGCGTCGTAGAAGCACTTGAGCGCAGCGTGCCGGATGTCCTGGTATCTGATATCCGGATGCCGGGCACAGATGGCCTGACACTGCTGCGCAACCTGCATCATGATTACCCCACCCTGCCGGTCATTATCATGACGGCGCACTCAGATCTGGATGCGGCCGTTAACGCCTATCAGGAAGGGGCGTTTGAATACCTGCCCAAGCCGTTTGATATCGACGAAGCCGTGAGCCTGGTGGAGCGGGCAGTCACCCACAGCCAGG
Organism: Photobacterium sp. WH24; assembly: GCF_019204055.1. Classification (NCBI taxonomy): domain Bacteria; kingdom Pseudomonadati; phylum Pseudomonadota; class Gammaproteobacteria; order Vibrionales; family Vibrionaceae; genus Photobacterium; species Photobacterium sp. WH24. Next base: position 38,544 of record NZ_JAGSOZ010000014.1, read on the forward strand.
AGCAAAAGCGCCAGCAGCAGCCGGAGGAAATCACCAAGCAGGCCCCGGAGATCATCGGCGAAGCACCGGCAATGCAGGAAGTGTTTCGTGCCATCGGCCGCCTGTCCCGTTCCTCGATTTCCGTGCTGATCAATGGCGAATCCGGCACAGGTAAAGAGCTGGTTGCTCAGGCACTGCACCGCCACAGCCCGAGACGGGAGAGCGAATTTATCGCCCTCAACATGGCAGCCATTCCCAAAGACCTGATTGAATCTGAGCTGTTTGGCCATGAAAAAGGCGCGTTTACCGGCGCCAACAACATCCGCCAGGGCCGTTTTGAGCAGGCCAATGGCGGCACCCTGTTTCTGGATGAAATCGGCGATATGCCACTGGATATTCAGACCCGGCTGCTACGGGTACTGGCTGACGGTCAGTTCTATCGCGTTGGCGGACATTCACCCATCAATGTCGATGTCCGCATCATAGCCGCCACCCACCAGAATCTGGAACGGCTGGCGGCCAAAGGGGATTTCCGGGAAGACCTTTTCCACCGCCTGAATGTTATCCGGGTGCATCTGCCCGCCCTGAAAGACCGCCGACAGGATATCCCGCAACTGACCCGCCATTTCTTAAAGCGGGCCTCCGATGAACTGGGAGTGGAAATCAAATCCCTGCACCCGGACACAGAAACCCTGCTCACCAGCCTGGCCTGGCCGGGTAATGTTCGCCAGCTGGAAAATACCTGTCGCTGGCTGACAGTGATGGCCAGCGGCAACGAAATCCTGCCGTCGGATCTGCCGCCCGAACTGACCGCCGTCGACAGCCAGCCGAAAGGCGACGGCAGCGAACCGCACTGGCAACAATCGCTGCAGCACTGGGCCCGCCAGGCATTGCAGCAGGGCAACCAGAATCTGCTGGGGGAAGCCATGCCGGAATTTGAACGTATTCTGCTTGATACCGCCCTGGAATTTACCCACGGTCACAAGCAGGAAGCCGCCAAGCTGCTCGGCTGGGGACGCAACACCCTGACCCGGAAACTCAAAGAGCTCAACATGGCCAGTGACTGACAGCCCTGCCACTGTCGGTGAGCAGGATTGGTGATTTTTTCAACAGCGGAAGTAAACATCAGCCCGATCTTGATGATCGGGCCAGATCCTCACCCTGAGTGTAATGATTGTCTTGATATCTTTGCTTATACTGAGGCTACAGTTTTTCCGGGATACCATGATCATGATTAGCAAACACCTGCCACTGACCGATTTGCACCGTCACCTGGACGGCAACATCCGTATTCAGACCATTCTTGAGCTGGGCCAGCAGTTTGGCATGGCACTGCCTGCCAACGACCTTGAGTCACTGCGTCCGCACGTTCAAATCGTGGAAGCCGAGCCCAGCCTGGTGGCTTTCCTGTCCAAACTGGACTGGGGCGTCGCGGTGCTGGGCGATCTGGAGGCCTGCCGCCGCGTAGCCTACGAAAATGTCGAAGATGCCCTCAACGCGCAAATTGACTATGCTGAGCTGCGGTTCTCACCCTATTACATGGCGATGAAACACAACCTGCCAGTTGCCGGAGTGGTAGAAGCCGTTGTCGACGGCGTTCAAGCCGGTTGTCGCGATTTTGGTATCAAAGCGAACCTGATCGGTATCATGAGCCGGACTTTCGGCACCCAGGCCTGCCAGCAGGAGCTGGACGCCCTGCTGAGCCAGAAAGACCACCTTGTTGCCGTTGATCTGGCCGGCGATGAACTGGGCCAGCCGGGTAACCAGTTTGTCGGCCACTTCAGACAGGTGCGCGATGCCGGCCTGCAGGTCACAGTGCATGCCGGTGAAGCCGCAGGCCCGGAAAGCATGTGGCAAGCGATTCAGGAGCTGGGGGCAGTGCGTATCGGCCACGGTGTGAAAGCGGTGGAAGATGCCAGACTGATGGATTACCTGGCTGAGCACAACATCGGTATTGAGTCCTGCCTGACCTCGAATATCCAGACCAGCACTGTCGCCAGCCTGGCCGGTCACCCGCTCAAGCAGTTTCTCGATCACGGCATTCTGGCCTGTCTGAATACCGATGACCCGGCCGTTGAAGGCATTGAGCTGCCTTACGAGTACGAAGTGGCTGCGCCTAAGGCAGGTCTGACGCCGGAGCAAATCCGCCAGGCGCAAATCAACGGCCTGGAACTGGCTTTCCTGTCTGACAGCGAGAAGAACGCCCTGCGTGAGATGGCGGCCAAGCGTTAATCCCGCCATCGCCTGCGCAACAAAAACGCCCCGCTTGAGATCGCAAGCAGGGCGTTTTTTTTCGGGTTAGCCTGATCAGCGCAAGGGTCAGATCACCCGTGAAAACTGCTGCTGGCGGGCGCGCTGGCGCAGATAGATATCAAAGCACATACAGATATTGCGGATCAGCAACCGGCCCTTGGCGGCGACTGCAATCCGCTCACCTGTCACAGCAACCAGACCGTCATCGATAAACGTCTGCAGCAGCGACAAATCTTGGGCAAAATAGTCCGCAAAGCTAATGCCATAGCGCTGCTCAATATCCGTTATCGATAACTCAAACTGACAAATCAGGGTTTTAATCACCTCACGGCGCAGCAGATCATCGGCGGTCAGGTTCACCCCTTTCCACAGAGCATGCTGGTGCGATTCAATGTCGGCATAGTAAGCATTCAGCTCTTTCTGGTTCTGGCCATAGCTGTCGCCAATCATCGATATCGCGGACACCCCGAGTCCCAGCAAATCGCAATCCCCCTGGGTGGTGTAGCCCTGAAAATTGCGGTGCAGCTTGCCTTCGCGCTGGGCCACGGCCAATTCGTCTTCCGGCAGGGCAAAATGGTCCATACCGATAAACTGATAACCGCCAGCGGTCAGGGTCTCAATGGTGCTGTGCAGCATCGCCAGCTTTTCTGACGGCGCCGGTAAATCGGCGTCTTTGATTTTTCGCTGGGCGGCAAACAGTGACGGCATGTGGGCATAGTTAAACACAGACAAGCGCCCCGGTTTCATCGCCAGCACCTGCTCCAGAGTGTTAACGAAACGGGCATTGTTCTGTTTCGGCAAACCGTATATCAGATCCAGATTGGTCGAGCGGAAACCCAATTCCCTGGCTCGATTGACCAAAGCTTCAATAAAATCTCTGTCCTGCTCGCGGTTAACCAGCTGCTGAACCTCTTTATCGAAATCCTGCACACCGATACTCAGGCGGTTAAAGCCTTCCGCCCGCAGATGATCCAGCACATCCAGCGCTATCCGGCGCGGGTCGACTTCTATGCTGATTTCCGCATCCGGCAGCAGGGTGAAGGAGGCGCGCAGCTGTGCCATCAGCCGGGTAAGTTGCGGCTTGGTCAGAAAAGTGGGCGTCCCGCCGCCCAGGTGCAGCTGACTGACTTCCCGGCCACGCATCAGCGCTGCACGCTGGCGAATCTCAATGTCCAGTGCCGCCAGATAGATATCGGCCTTATGCGCATGCCGGGTAATGACTTTATTACAGCCGCAGTAATAGCAAAGGGTGTGACAGAACGGAATGTGGATATAGAGCGACAAACGGCGCTCGGGATAACGCTGGCAGGCGGCGGAAAACGCCGCGGCGGTAAAGTCGGGCTGAAACTCCAGGGCCGTTGGATACGAGGTGTAGCGGGGGCCTGAATAGTTATATTTTTCGATCAGTGCCTGATCCCAAATCATGGATTGCTCTGTCATCGCGGCGTTACCTCACAGACGTTCTGCCAAGTCAATCCGCCAAGCTAGCATGAGGCCGCCGCCCGATTATTGATCGATAACAAAAACAGCTCGGATTAGGCCGACCGGCATACAAAAAAACCCAGTGGCCAGCCACTGGGTTTTTCATTTCACTCGCAGGCTCTGGGTCAGGCCTTTTGCGCCAGGATCTGAGTCAGTTCCGACTGTATCGCATCAAACAGCCGTGACTCGGCTTTCATGCGCAGCAGATCGTCTTTCATCCGCTCCTGCTTAGCCAGGGCTTTGCGTTCATCACCACGCGGCATCTCTTCAACCACTTTATACAGCTCAAACAAAGCCGGATACTGGGCGGAAAAGTTGACGCTGCGCTCGGCCTGCAGGACTGTCATCAGCTTGTACAGGCGAATGGCAATTTCCGACATGTCACACTGCTCCTGCCGTCCGGCTTGCGCAATGATGTAGACACTTTCCAGAATATTGCTATTTCGCTGCGCAATTGCCTCGCTCTGTTGCTGCTCTGCGCGGGCAATAAAAGCCTTATGGCGCTGCTTTTGTAAATACAGCTGGTAGAGCAGATAACCGGCGTAGGCCGCCAGTGCCACAACAATCAGGCTTCCTGCCACTAACAACCAGAGTTTCAGATCCTGCAAGGCTTACTCCTTATCGAAATCGTCCCAACGGGTATTTTCAAAGTCATCGAGCAGATCTTCTTCGCTGCGGGCATCCCCGGCGGCGATTTGATCCTCGGCTTCATCCTGTTCTTCTTCGTACAGACCCAGCTGTTTCATCAGCTGCTCAATACGGTCCAGTTTCTGGTCAACCTGCTTCTGCAGGCCGGCACCCAGTTTTTCGCCGGCATCGAGACGGTCCAACAGTGCCATCAGCTGCGGATCATTCTCCAGCATTGCCAGTTCCTGCTCGGCACTCATGCGGCGCGCCTGCTTGGTGGCTTTTGGCTCAACAATCAGTGGCACAGGTTTTTTACTGCCGTGGCGAGGATCTTTCGCCTGCCCCTGACGGTGCGCATTCTGAGCATCAGCGTCTGAGTGGCGGCTGCCTGCTTTCAAGCCTTTACGCTTACGGGCTTTCTGACGGGCACGGCCATCCAGGTCTTGCTGGCTGACACTCTTTTCTACGAACTGCGCCGGGCCTTCAGAGCCAGGTTTACGGCCTCTTTTCTTACGGGTCATGACTGATTTTTCCTCAGCATAATTACATCGTTACCAATAAATTCCACCGTCAGCCCATCTCGCTGTGCCAGATAACGGAACGTCTCTTGGCTGAAAAAGCTGACGTGGGTGGGATCATTCTTGTAATGCCAGCGGCTAAATGCCTCGGCATCGGTTGCCAGCTTAGTCATCAATCCCAGCCAGCCGCCCGGCTTGACCAATGACAGCAGCAACTGCCATTCACGGGCCGGGGTATAAAAATGTTCAATCGCCTCGGTACAGGTGACAAAGTCATACTGAGATGCCAGCGCACCGGTATCCGGGGCAAAATAGGGGTCATAAACAGCAACCTGATGTCCCTGCTCACGAAGCATGCTTGCCAGAGCAGGTCCAGGCCCGCAGCCGAAATCCAGGCCATCCAGCGGCCCTGGCGGCAAACGCGCACTAAGCGGTGCGGCCAGCCGGCTGAGGAAGCGGCGATACCCTTCATCTTCAACATGGTTTTCATGCTGATCGTAGACCGCTTTTTCCTGCTCAGGTGTCAGATGCGAGGCCGGGTCCGCAAACACCAGATTGCAGGCCCGGCATTGAAAATAGGCCCGCCGATTATCTTGATGATAAACCTGAATGGTTGCGCTGTCGCATAAGGTACAAACCGTCATCAGCATCTCCTTGAGCCAGGATTTCCGGCGCGGTCAAAATCAAGCCGCGTATGATAGCAGACCTGCGCCGATTGAGAAACGGACAGCGCGGTGAATCCCAGCCAGTAAAAAAGGCAGCCTGAGCTGCCTTTATTACACTGCGAAGCTTGCGATACTGAGTGTGTGATCAGTGAAGACCGCCAACGTACTGTGACAAGGCGTCGATTTCCTTATCACTCAGTTTCGCTGCAACTGAACGCATCATAGCGTTCATATCATTGCTGCGCTGGCCTTCGCGGAACATGGTCAACTGTTTCTTGATGTATTCCGCAGGCTGTCCGGAAATATCCGGGAAACCAGACAGGCTGGTGCCATTACCCCGCGGACCGTGGCACGCCGTACAGGCCGCAATTCCACGGTCGGCATCACCCACACGATAAAGCTGCTGACCGATTTCGATCGAGCTCTCAGTGGTAGTGCCTTCAATCGCAGGCAGGGAACTGAAGTAAGCCGCCAGATCCGCCATGTCTTGTTCAGACAATGGCATCGCCATGCCGCCCATCACAGGATCATTACGCCCTTGTTCACCACCAGTCGTCATCGCCAGCTTGAATTCCTTCAGCTGCTTCTCCAGATAACGTGGGTGCTGACCCGCAAGGTTGGGGTATTGTCCTGTGATACCTTTTCCATCAGCGCCATGGCATGCTGCACATGTCGCTGCTTTTGCTTTTCCAGCTTCAACATCTCCCTGGGCCCAGCTTGTGCAACTGGCAAGAAGTGTAAATATCAATGCTAATTTCTTCATGACATTCCGTTTATAATTATTGAGCTTCCAGTACCACAAGTATTGCTTAGCAACATGGTATACAATGCACCACTAACCAAGCAGGGTTAGTGGTACATTTTACACACTTTCGCATAAAAGTAATTAGTCGACGACCAGAAGACTTGACGGAGTTAACAGTGAATTCCCCTCTCAACTACAGACAAACCCATTTTATTACCAGTGCTCCGGACATCCGCCACCTTCCTTTGGATAAAGGCGTTGAGATTGCATTTGCTGGCCGATCTAATGCTGGTAAATCAAGTGCTTTAAATCGTCTGACTGATCAGAAAGGCCTGGCACGTACCTCAAAGACCCCAGGTCGTACCCAGTTGATCAACATGTTTGAAGTCAGAACCGGCTGTAACCTGATTGACCTGCCAGGCTATGGTTATGCTCAGGTGCCGCTTGAGATGAAGAAGAAATGGCAGGCCGCACTGGGTGAATACCTGCAAAAACGCGAATGCCTGCAGGGACTGGTGGTGTTAATGGATATCCGCCATCCGATGAAAGATCTCGACCAGCAAATGATTTACTGGGCAGTGGAAAGCCATTTGCCGGTACTGGTCCTGCTGACCAAAGCGGACAAACTCAAAAGCGGTGCCCGTAAAGCGCAGTTGCTGAAAATTCGCGAAGCCGCGCTGGCCTTTGGTGGCGATGTGGAAGTCGAGAATTTTTCTGCCCTGAAAGGCATAGGTGTTGATCAGGTCCGCCACAAACTCGATACCTGGTTTGCCCCGGAACTGGCCCGTCAGCAGGCCTTGCTGGAGGCAGAGAATATTGAACAGGACGGTATGGAGCCGGACGCAGAATAACCTCTATCAATATGCCTGATCGCCCGATCAGGCATCAACCCGCCATTTTTCTCACTTTCGCACCGGTCAGACCATTGACGAACGCCAGATAAAAATGTCCCCACCGGAACGATGGGGCAACGGGAGAGAAATAGGAGGTTTTTATATTTGTTCAGAAAGGATTAATGATTTAACCAGCCAACGCAAGTTTTTTATACGAAATCTGGGCGTTTGTTCCCCTCTGATTCCTGATTTTCCATAGCTCCCCTCTGACATAACATGCACTTTTGCCCGACTCAGGCCAAAAGCTTAGCCAATTGTTTCATTCTGCAAATTAAGTCATCCCCTGATTTACCTGAACCGCTCAATTTGGAACTAAATTACAGAAACATGGCAAAATGACAAAAAAAAGCCACCCAAAAACGGGTGGCCGGATCATGGATAGGTCGGCTGGCAATGTATTCACTCAGTCCGACAAATATGAACAAGAAGCAGGCTTCATTATAAACGCCTCATTAACATAATTAAAGTAATTACTCTAATTATTATCCATCGGGTCATCCGGCAGAGAAACCACACCATCAGTGACACCGGGCTGAGGAGCCAGATTAGCCGCGATTCCGGGCAAAGATGCGTAAAGTATCAGCAAATACTGCCAGCAGAGGGATAGCTTATGCGGGAGAGAATGAGCAACAGTCGGGAGATGAAAACGGATAATGATTGGGCCAGCCACAAATAAAAACGCCCTGGCCAAATGACCAGGGCGGCTAAAAAAAGCCAAATCCAATAACGTGAAACAAAAGGTCTGAAAGATAGAACATCTTACCTCTGTACCCTACGCCGATAACTGTATATCAAGTGTGCAGAGAAAAAAAGCCCTTTTCGTAGTTTTTTTTCATATGAGACGTAATTAAATTATACAAAAATTTGATAAACCCTGACTCAGATTGAAAAAAACCGGCCTGCTGGCCGGTTTTTGACGATTTTATTACATGTTTCACGGTTCACGCTGAGGAGGATTAATGCGCCTGATCCCAGTTGTCACCGCTGCCTGCATCCGCGATAAGTGGCACATCCAGCTCGGCAGCGGCTTCCATCAGCTCGCACACCGATTTCGCCACACTCTCCAGCTCAGATTCTTTCACTTCAAACACCAGCTCATCGTGTACCTGCATCAGCAAACGGACACGCTCGCTGTCTTGTGTCTGAATCCAGTTATCGACGGCCACCATGGCACGTTTGATGATATCCGCCGCCGTGCCCTGCATCGGGGCATTGATCGCCGCCCGCTCCGCCGCTTTGCGGCGAATGGCATTGCGCGATTTAATGTCCGGCAGATAGAGACGACGGCCAAACAGAGTTTCGACATACCCTTGCTCGCTGGCCTGGGTACGGGTGCTTTCCATATATTCCAGCACACCCGGGTAGCGTTCAAAGTACACATTCATGTATTGCTGCGCCTCGTTCCGGCCCATCCCCAGCTGTTTTGCCAGACCAAAGGCACTCATGCCGTAAATCAAACCAAAGTTGATGGCTTTGGCACGCCGGCGCTGTTCGCTGGTGACCTCTTCAATCGGCAGGCCGAGGATCTCGGCCGCGGTCGCGGCGTGGATATCTTTGCCGTGACGGAAGGCATCAAGCAGCGCTTTGTCGCCGGACAGATGGGCCATGATCCTCAGTTCAATCTGAGAATAGTCGACCGCCAGAATCTTGTAGCCTTCCGGTGCTGTAAAGGCCTGGCGGATCCGGCGGCCTTCTTCGTTGCGGATAGGAATGTTTTGCAGATTCGGATCGGTCGACGACAGACGTCCCGTGGCCGCAACGGCTTGATGGTATGACGTATGTACCCGCTTTGTGGCCGGGTTAATCATGCGCGGCAGTTTGTCAGTGTAGGTCGATTTGAGTTTCGCCAGCCCGCGATGTTCCAGCAGCAGCTTAGGCAGCGGGTAATCCAGCGCCAGCTCCTGCAGCACTTCTTCATTGGTCGATGGGGTACCGGAAGGGGTTTTCTTGACCACAGGCAAGCCCATTTTCTCAAACAGAATCGCCTGCAGCTGTTTTGGCGAGCTGAGGTTAAACTCCTCACCAGCCACTTCGTAGGCTTTCGCCTGGATCTCATCTAACCGCACCGCAATTTCCTGCGACTGCGCGGTCAGCTTACCGGCATCGAGCAGCACACCAGTGCGCTCCATGCGAGACAGTACTGGCACCAGCGGCATTTCGATGTCTTCCAGCACGCTTTTCAGTTTAGGATCCGCATTGAGCTTGCCGATCAGCAGGTTGTGCAGACGCAGGGTGATATCCGCATCTTCCGCCGCATAAGGGCCGGCCTGCTCCAGATCGATCTGGTTGAAAGTCAGCTGTTTCTTACCTTTGCCGGCAATGTCTTCGAAACTGATGGTTTTGTGTTCCAGATAACGCAGAGACAGGCTGTCCATATCATGGCGGCCCACCACGCTGTTGTACACATACGACTCCAGCATGGTGTCGAAGCGTATGCCCTGCATGGCAACCCCATAACGCGCCAGGACGCTGGCGTCATATTTCAGGTTCTGGCCTACTTTGGCCTGCTCCGGGTCTTCCAGCAAAGGTTTCAACTGGGCGATCACCCAGTCGCGGTCCAGCTGCGACGGCGCATCCAGATAATCATGGGCCACAGGTACATAAGCCGCTTTGCCTTCTTCCGCCGCAAAAGACAGCCCGACCAGATTAGCGACCATGTAATCCAGGTTGTCCGTTTCGGTATCAAAAGCAAAGACATCAGACTGCTTGAGTATCGCCAGCCACTCGCTAAAGCGGGCCTCATCCAGCACCACTTCATAACCGCTACGATCAATCACAGGGGCTGGCGCTGCAGGTTGTGCCGGCTCACTGTCTTGTGTCGCAATGGTGGCTGCGCCATCAGCAATAATGCGGCCATCGCTGCCGTCAAGCATTTCTGCCAGCCAGCGACGAAATTGCAGTTTGCCGAACAGCCGGGTCAGCTCATCGATATCCGGGGTGCCTTTTTGCAGCTCATGCGGACCGAATTCGAGTTCTACATCCAGCTTGATGGTTGCCAGCTCATACGACATCAAAGCCGCTTCGCGGTTCTCTTCCAGTTTCTTGGCCATGGTTTTAGAGCCGCGAAAGCCCAGCGCCGCAATGGCATCCAGGTTGTCATACAGATCTTTCAGGCCGCCAATCCCGGTCAGCAGGGCCGTTGCTGTCTTGTCACCCACGCCAGGCACACCGGGAATGTTGTCGACCTTGTCTCCCATCAGAGCCAGATAATCAATGATCAGTTCCGGACCGATACCAAACTTTTCCCGTACCCCGTCAGGATCCATCACCACACCCGTCATGGTGTTGATCAGGGTAACGTTCTCATCCACCAGCTGCGCCATGTCTTTATCACCTGTGCTGATCAGCACAGGCATCCCGGCCTGGGAAGCCTGACAAGCCAGCGTGCCGATGACATCATCAGCCTCTACCCCGGGTTCGCATATCAGTGGCAGACCCATGGCTTTAATAATGGCGTGCAAGGGTTCTATCTGCGCACGCAAATCATCCGGCATAGGCGGGCGATGCGCTTTATACTCGGGATATAGCTCATCGCGGAAGGTCTTGCCTTTGGCATCAAAGACAACAGCAATGTGTTCCGTCGCAAATTGACGCAGCATGCTACGCAACATATTTACCACGCCATACACAGCACCGGTTGGTTCACCATCTGAGTTAGTGAAATTGGGCGAGGCATGATAAGCGCGATAAAGATACGAGGAACCATCGATCAGGATCAGTGGATTTTCTGGAATAGTTGCCATAATGGATTGTCTGTATCTGGAAGATAAAAGGATCAGGGTCTTAGGATGCCATGAGATGTGCCGAGTGTTAACAGAAGTTTTTTCCTACCTGGATCACTCCACCTGTGGATAAGTTTGTGAGTTTTTGGAATAAGCCTGATGATCTTTTTTTGAATAACCTGAGAAAGATGATTAAAATAATTTAAAAATCATATACTTAAAATATATAACCAAAAATAACCCTTGATCCTGAAAAGATCATCAAGTGTGGAAAAAGTTATCAGATGGCGGTGTAATCGGTCAAAGCGATGCCAAATTCCCCAAGGTTGAACAAAAAGGAGGCCAAGATGAAAAAGGTTGCAGTGATATTAAGCGGTTCCGGCGTCTTTGACGGCAGCGAGATCCATGAAGCTGTGCTGGCGCTGTATGCCATAGAGCAGGCAGGTGCCAGCTGGCACTGTTTCGCCCCGAACGTGGATCAGCACCATGTGATTAACCATATTACCGGCGAGCCGATGAATGAAACACGCAATGTACTGATCGAAGCTGCGCGCATTGCCCGGGGTCAGATCCAGGATGTGGCTGAATTAAGCGCTCGTGACTTCGATGCCCTGCTGCTGCCGGGCGGCTTTGGGGCAGCGAAAAACCTGTCAGACTTCGCCATCAAAGGTGCATCCTGCCAGATCCACCCCGAGGTCAAGCGTGCCTGCCAGGAATTTGCCCGGGCGCAGAAACCGGCCGCTTATCTGTGTATTGCCCCGGTATTGATCCCCCAGATTTATGGCAAGGGCGCAAAAGGCACCATAGGGCATGAAAAAGAGGTAGCCAGTGCATTTCGCGCCATGGGCGGCGATCATATTGACTGCCCTGTCGATGAGTTTGTACTGGATCAGGAACGCTGTCTGTTAAGCACTCCGGCTTACATGCTGGCAGGCTCGATCTCAGAAGCTGCCAGCGGGATCAACAAGCTGGTACAGCAACTGGTTAAAATGGCCTGAAAAAGAAAAAGCGGCGCTTTATACAAGCGCCGCTCAGCAGAAGTGGTCACTGTTTTTAGCCCTACACCAAAAACCTGACCAAGCTGTATTACTGGAAGCAATGTGAGCAATGTCGTGCCTTCATACGGAAACTGTTACTGCTTATTTCCCGCTGAGTGCAAGTTAATAATAACCATTCTCATTACCTTTGCAAGCGTTAATTGATAATAATTTTCATTCATTAATAAATTCAATACCTTCGCCTGTTTATTGCTTGCTTTACCCATTCTCTGACAGACAAAAAAGAAAAAGCGGTGCTTGAAAACAAGCACCGCTAAGCAAAAGTCGACAACATATTCAGCCCTACACTCAATATCTGCCTTCGCTAAAGTACACTGGAAGCAATGTGAGCAATGTCGTGCTGACAGACCAGAAACGCCTTGCTGTTCGTTTCTCGCTGAAAGCAAGTTAATAATAACCATTCTCATTTATTGATCAAGCATTATTTGCGAATAATTTTCATTTACCCTGTTTATCCCAACTTTTCACGAAATGCAGCCGATAATCCTCTATGCCGTCTTTCTTCTCCATATGCTCTATCTGATAACCGTTTCTCAACAACAATCTCAGCATCGAAGGGTAACGGTTACGGGATTTGACTCTCAGCTCCAGATAGCCCTGCTCTTTAACCCAGGCTTCCTGAGTGCTCATCAGAGCCTGAGCCACCCCATTGTGACGACCTTCGGCGACCACGCCACCAAGCCAGCTGTAATAACAGGTTTCCGACAGGCTGTATCCAATTTTCACGCCCACCAGCTTTCCTTCTTTTTCCGCTACCAGAATCAAAGGACAACGTCCGCGCACTCTGGTTGCCAGACTGTGCTCTGTCTCAGGGTGATCAAATTCTTTGATTCTGGCCAGCACGCTGGCCGCCTCAGCCAGACTGGCTTCACGTATTTTCATCACAGCCCCCAACTCAGATGCCGCCGACAAAAAAGCCGGCGCTTGCCGGCTTTGAGTTTATGACAGCCCCTGCGAGGGCTCAAGCTGGGAACGAATACCAGTCAGACGCTTCACCAGATAATTGAGCAGTACGCCGTACATAGGCACAAACAGGCCCAGGCTGATGATCAGTTTGACGCCATAATCCACCAGGGCAATTTCCACCCAGTGTTCGGCCATGAAGGCATCCGGGCTCTGATAAAAGGCGATGGCGAAAAAAGCAATAGTATCAAGGGCATTACCGAATACCGTCGAGCAGGTTGGCGCTATCCACCACTGCTTGCACTGGCGCAGGCGATTAAACACAGAAACATCCAGAATCTGCCCCAGCAGATAAGCCATAAAGCTGGCTATCGCGATCCGGGCCACAAAGAGGTTGAACTCACCCAACGGCGCGAGCCCCTGAAAAGCGCCCTGATAGAACACCACGGAGAGGAGATAAGACACCGCCAGAGCCGGCAGCATGACCCGGGTAATGATCTTACGCGCCATGGCGGCGCCGTAAATACGTACCGTCAGATCAGTGGCCAGAAAAATAAACGGGAAGGTAAAAGCGCCCCAGGTGGTGTGGACACCAAACAGGGTGAAGGGGATCTGAACCAGATAGTTGCTGGAGGCAATGATCACCAGGTGGAACAAGACCAGAATCCACAGAGCCTGACGCTGCTGGGCCGGCGAGAAAGGAGAAGTCGTCATCAACAGACCTTTTTGTCAAATGGGGGCGAGGGAACCCAAACACACCAACAGCACATTTTATGTACAGTGCTGTCACCAAAGGCGCTGATTATACAGTAACCAATCCGACTGCCAAGACACCACAGGGTTTGGCAAACGTTTGCTGTTAAAAATTGATTACTGAGTCAAGTTTTTGAGCCAACCAGCCAGAAAAGCCAGCGTGTCGCCGTCATCCCGGCTGAGTAATTCCAGCCACATCGCTGAACTGTAATGCTCGCCTTTCAGCATCATCCGGCAGCCTTCAAAATCGATCAGCCAGATATGTAAATCGGCATTGGCCTCTTTTTCTACCACGCTCGCCCCCAGCACAGTGACCAGTGCCTGCGCGACATCGGCAAAGCTGTCGTAGTCAAAATCCGGGGTCTGCAGATGCAAACAGCCTTGCGCGTTGTCCAGTTCGCGAACGCCAAAACGGATGTCAGTCGGATAAGTCATTGGGTGTCCTTCCAGTCTCCGGTGCTGCCGGGCAGTTATGGTGTAAGTAAGTGTGTATTAACGTATCAAAGCATAAGCAAGGCATAGCAATGAACGGGGATTCGTGGTCTTATCGCCCGGTTGCCTTGACGGCCAGGAGGCCTAGCCGGGTAACACTGAGGTGATGAATTGCATTCTCACCCCAATACGCAAGCTGTTTTGTAGTAAACAAAATCCTGGATTTTGTTTCTGCTACACTCTCTGCCGGATAATCGACGATTGTCCGGTATTTTTTTGCCTCCGGCTCAGCCCGCTTGATACTCAGCAGCAGCCAGCAAATGCTCTTCGATCACCGATAAAAAGACCTTGCCGTATTTTTCCAGCTTCCGCTGACCCACACCGTTGACGGCCAGCAATTCACCTTCAGAAGTCGGTAAACGCTCGGCCATTTCCATCAGGCTGGCATCATTGAACACCACATAAGGCGGCAGCGATTCTTCGTCGGCAATCGCTTTACGTACCATCCGCAGTTTAGAAAACAGCTTCTTGTCGTACTGGCGTTTAAGCCGGTTGTCCTGACGGGCATTGCCGCGCGAGCTGCTGTCAATCCGCGGTACCGCGAGCTGGAGGCTGATCTCACCGCGCAGCACAGAGCGCGCTTTCTCGGTCAGCTGCAGGGTGGAACTGTTGACTATGTTCTGAGTCAGGAAGCCGCGGTGGATCAGCTGGCGCACAATACTGACCCAGAATTCATGGCTGTGCTCACGGCCAATACCGTAGGTGCTGAGCTTGTCATGCCCCTGCTCCCTGACTTTGGCGTTTTGCAGGCCGCGCAGTACATCAACCACATGGTGAACCCCAAAGCGCTGATTCACCCGGTAGACACAGGACAGCGCCTTCTGCGCCATTTCCAGTGCCTCAAAATGCTGAGGCGGATCAATACAGATATCGCAGTTGCCGCAGGCGTGTTCACTGTGCTCGCCAAAGTAATGCAACAGCACCTGGCGGCGACAGGTCTGCGCCTCGGCAAACGCCCCCATGGCATTGAGCTTATGGCTTTCGACCTGCTTTTGCGGGCCTTCCTCTTTCTCATCCAGACAGCGGCGCAACCAGGCCAGATCCGCCGGATCGTAAAACATCACGGCTTCGGCAGGCAGGCCATCACGCCCGGCACGGCCGGTTTCCTGGTAATAAGATTCGATATTGCGCGGAATATCAAAATGCACCACGAAGCGGACATTGGGTTTGTTGATCCCCATACCGAAGGCCACAGTAGCGGCAACAACCTGAATGTCATCGCGCTGGAACCCTTCCTGCACCCGGATTCGCTCGTCGTGTTCCAGCCCGGCATGGTAGGCCGCCGCACGTACCCCCTGCTCAGCGAGCTTCTCCGCCACCTGCTCCACTTTTTTGCGGCTGTTGCAGTAAATAATACCGCTCTGGCCCCGCACGCTGGCTAAAAAGCGCACCAGTTGCGCCATCGGCTTGTACTTTTCCTGCAGGGTATAGCGGATATTGGGGCGGTCAAAGCTGCCCAGGTGGGTAAAAGGGTCATCCAGCGCCAGCCGGCTTATGATGTCCTGCCGGGTGGTGTCATCGGCCGTGGCGGTCAGAGCAATGACAGGCATGGCGGGGAAGTGTTGCTTGAGCATACCCAAAGACGCATACTCAGGCCGAAAATCGTGCCCCCACTGGGACACACAGTGCGCTTCATCCACGGCCAGCAGGCTGACCGGCAAACCACTGAGCCGGTCAATGAAATCCCGGCTCACCACCCGCTCCGGCGACACGTAAACCAGCTTCAAGGTTCCGTCTGCCATCCCCTGCCAGGTAGCCTGTATCGCTTCCGGTGGCATGGTTGAATTGAGGCAACCTGCCGCTACCCCATTGGCTTGCAATTGGTCGACCTGATCTTTCATCAGTGAGATCAACGGGGAAATGACCAGAGTCAGTCCTTCGCGCACGAGAGCGGGGATCTGGTAACAGAGCGACTTGCCGCCCCCGGTCGGTAAGATCACCAGACAATCACGGCCTGACGCCACAGCCTCGATGACCGCCTGCTGGCCGGGCCGGAAAGATTGATAGCCAAACACCTGCTGCAGAATCTGCTCACTGTTGGCGGATGAAACGGCACGGCTGAGATCAGGGGTTGAGGCGGACATGACTTCACTCTTGATTGACACAGCCAGCTATTCTATACCATTCAGATCCCGGATGGGAGCGCCAGCCTCACCGCAACCGGATCAGCAAAAGAAGTCGCTGGTCATTTTGAACAGGCTGGCATTATACTGCCCATTCGGGCATATCTAGCGTAATGCCCATACCTTCCTCTCAATATTTACCATAACGTACTGGAATAGCATGGACGAGCAAGCAAAAACGATCCAACGTGGGGTCATACTGGCTATCGCCGCCTACACCATGTGGGGTATTGCACCAATTTATTTTAAGATGCTGCAAAGCATCAGTCCGATGGAAATCCTCAGCCACCGCATTATTTGGTCTTTCTTTTTTCTGGCGGGATTAATCTTTATTGGCAAGGGCTGGGGCAAAGTCCGACAGGTACTCAAACAGCCTAAAGTTCTGCTGATGTTGCTGGCCAGCTCTGTCATTATTGGTGCCAACTGGCTGATCTTTATCTGGGCGGTCAACAGCAACTACATGCTGGATGCCAGCCTGGGCTATTTCATCAATCCGCTGCTGAACGTGCTGCTGGGCATGGTGTTTCTGGGCGAGCGCCTGCGCCCGCTGCAGTGGCTGGCCGTGGCACTGGCCGCTGGCGGCGTACTGGTGCAGTTAATTCATTTCGGCTCTCTGCCCTGGGTCGCGCTGGTACTGGCCGCCAGTTTTGGCGTCTACGGCCTGCTGCGTAAAAAAGTCAATCTGGATGCCCAGACCGGCCTGTTGATGGAAACCAGTATTCTGCTGCCATTGGCACTGGGTTATGTGTGGCTGTTCGCCAGCAGCCCGACCTCAGACTGGACGCTGAACAGCATAGACACCAACTTACTGCTGATGGCGGCAGGGATAGTCACCACCTTGCCCTTGCTGTGCTTTACCGGCGCGGCCACCAAACTCAAGCTGTCGACGCTGGGCTTTTTCCAGTACATAGGTCCCAGCCTGATGTTCCTGCTGGCCGTCGCCGTGTACGGTGAAGAATTCAGTGCCGATAAGAGCCTGACGTTTGCCTGCATTTGGGTCGCGCTGGTGCTGTTCAGCTACGATGGCATCAAGGGACACCGCCAGAGCCGCAAGAAAGCCCAAATCGCCTGACACTGCCCGCCCCTTGCTACTCAGCACACAGATTGCTCACACTCGCGGGCAATCTGTGTTAAAAACACCTAATCTTATTGACTGATTCAAAACAATTTTCAGAAGGATAAGCCATGAAAAGGACCTCCCTTGCGCTGGCTCTGACCTGCGCATTGCTCTCCGTCTCGGCCTACAGCGAACAAGCCACAGATCTCATCGCCCCGGAAGGGGCAACGGGCTTTCAGCGGAACGCGCAGGTCACAGGCAAAGAGTGGATGATTGCCACCGCCAATCCGTATGCCAGTGATGCCGGGGCCGCCATTCTGGCCAAAGGCGGTAATGCCATTGATGCCATGATTGCCGCGCAACTGGTGCTGGGCCTGACCGAGCCGCAATCATCCGGTTTGGGAGGGGGCGCATTTCTGGTGTACTGGGACAGCAAAGAAGCAGCCCTGACCACCTTCGACGGTCGTGAAACGGCCCCGGCCGAAGTCACGCCACAATTATTCCAGGACGACAAGGGCACGCCTCTGTCTTTCTATGATGCCGTGGTCGGTGGTCGCTCTGTCGGCACCCCAGGCACAGTCAAACTGATGTGGCATACCCACCAGCGTTTGGGCAAGCTCCCCTGGAAGGATCTGTTTGAACCCGCGATAGCGCTGGCACGCGACGGCTTTACCGTCAGCCCGCGACTGGCGCAACTGGTTCAGCAAGACAGCGAACGCCTGCAGCGCTGGCCAGCCACCAAAGCCTACTTTTTCCCCAACGGTCAGCCGCTGAAAGCCGGGGATACGCTCAAAAACCCGGCCTATACCGATACCCTGCAGCAAATCGCCGAGCGTGGCGCCAGTGCCTTTTATCACGGTGATATTGCCAAAGACATAGTCAAAACCGTGCGCAACGCCGAAGGTAATCCCGGAGTGCTCAACACCATGGATCTGGCTACCTATCAGGTCAAAGAACGTCCGGCGGTCTGCGCGCCGTATCGCCAGTATGAAGTCTGTGGCATGGGGCCGCCCAGTTCCGGGGCGCTGACACTGGGTCAGATCCTGGGCATGCTGAGCCATTTTCCGATGAAAGAGCTGGGGCCGCAAAAAGCGCTGAGCTGGCATTTGATCGGCGATGCGTCCCGGTTGGCGTTTGCTGACCGTGGCCGCTATATGGCGGACAGCGACTATGTCCCTATGCCGACCGCGGGGCTGCTAGACAAAGATTACCTCAGCCAGCGTGCCGGCCTGCTGAAAAGCAGTCAGGCATTGCAAGAAGTCAGCGCGGGGCTGCCGCCCTGGTCACACGCCGTAAATTACGGTCAGGATAATGCGCTTGAACTGCCTTCCACCAGCCATCTGGTGATTGTCGATAAAGACAGAAACGTGCTGTCGATGACCACCACCATAGAGAACGGTTTTGGCTCCCGCCTGATGGTGCGCGGTTTCCTGCTCAACAATGAGCTGACCGACTTCTCATTCAGCACCCACGACAATGGCATGCCGATTGCCAACCGGGTCGAACCCGGCAAACGTCCGCGTTCATCCATGGCGCCGACCATAGTGCTGAAAGATGACCAGCCGGTGCTGGCGATAGGCTCGCCAGGTGGCAGTCAGATCATCGGTTATGTCGCCAAAACCCTGATCGCTCACCTCGACTGGGGATTGAGCCTGCAGCAAGCGATCGATCTGCCCAACATGAACAATCGCTTCGGTCCGTTCGAGCTGGAGCAGGGCACCAGTGCTGAGCACTGGGCGCCGGAGCTGGAAAAACTGGGGTTTGAGGTCCAGATCAAGCCGCTCAACTCAGGGGTCCAGGCAATCGGCCTGTTCCGTGGTCAGCTCAATGGGGCCGCCGACCCGCGCCGTGAAGGGAAAGTGGTCGCCCGGTAATTGGTAAGACATTCAATACAAACGCGCCGTAACCTGGCGGATACGGCGCGTTTTGATTAGCGAAGTAAGCAATGACTCACATCGCTTCCAGCTTGGCGTACTGAGTCACCAGCCACTTGATGCCTTCCCCGTTGAAAGCCACCTGAACCCGGCTCTGGGTGCCGCTGCCTTCAAAATTGATGATGGTGCCTTCCCCGAATTTGGGATGCTGTACCCGCTGGCCCAGATTAAAACCGGTCTGATTAAAGTTATCATTGACCTGGGTCTGGCTGAAACGGCCGCCCGTTGACGGACGCGACACCTGCGCTTTCATCCGCACTTCTTCGATAAACTCTTCCGGGATTTCCCGGACAAAACGCGACACTTTATGGAAATTGTCTTTGCCGTACAAACGCCGCATTTCGGCATGGGTGATAAACAGCTTTTCCATCGCCCGGGTCATACCCACATAGCACAGGCGGCGCTCTTCTTCGAGGCGGCCATGCTCTTCGGAGGTGCGAAAGCTCGGGAACATGCCTTCTTCGACTCCCACCATAAAGACCACAGGGAATTCCAGCCCTTTGGCGCTGTGCAAGGTCATCAGCTGAACGGCATCATCGTATTCATCGGCCTGGCCTTCGCCGGCCTCCAGCGCGGCATGCGACAGAAAGGCTGCCAGCGGGCTCATTTCCTGGGCTTCTTCCGGCACTTCAAACTGACGGGTGGCGGTCACCAGCTCTTCCAGGTTTTCAATCCTGGCCTGGGCTTTCTCGCCTTTTTCCTGCTCGTACATGGCCCGCAGACCCGATGCGCGAATAGCCTCGTCGGTCTGCTGATACAGCGGCAAGTCGCGGGTGTCGTCTTCCAGCGCATTCACCAGCTCAACAAAGCGGCGCAGTGAATTGGCCGCGCGCCCTGCCAGGACTTTTTCGTCCAGCAGTTCAACACTGGCCCGCCACATAGTGATACCGCGATCGCGGGCCGCCATGCGTATGGTATCCAGAGTGCGCTCACCCAAGCCCCTGGCCGGGGTATTGACCACCCGCTCAAACGAGGCGTCATCATTGCGGTTCGAGATCAGACGCAGGTACGACAGCGCATCTTTGATTTCCTGACGCTCGAAGAAACGCATGCCGCCATAAATCCGGTACGGCATACCGGCCTGGATCAGGGCTTCTTCCAGCACCCGCGACTGGGCATTGCTGCGATACAGCATGGCCGTGTCATTAAGCGCGCCGCCGCTGTCCTGCCAGCTTTTAATCTTACCCACCACAAAACGGGCTTCATCCAGCTCGTTAAAGGCCGAGTAAACGGAAATCTTTTCCCCTTCGCTGCCGTCGGTCCACAGATTCTTGCCCATACGTTCATTGTTATGGGCAATCAGGGCGTTGGCGGCCTGAAGAATGTTGCCGGTCGAGCGATAATTCTGCTCCAGAAAAATACTGGAAGTATTGGCAAACTCGCGCAGGAAGCGCTGGATATTTTCAACCTTGGCACCCCGCCAGCCATAGATAGACTGGTCATCGTCACCAACTATCATCACATGGCATTCCGGGCCGGCCATCAGGCGCAGCCAGGCAAACTGGATGTTGTTGGTATCCTGAAACTCGTCCACCAGTATGTGCTTGAAGCGCACCTGGTAGTGCTCGCGGATATGCTTGTTGTACTTCAGCAGCTCAAAAGCACGCAGCAGCAATTCGGCAAAATCGACCAGACCGGCGCGATCGCAGGCTTCCTGATAGGCGGTATAGAGCCGCAGCCAGGTCTGTTCAACCGGGTCATTAAAGGTTTCGACATGCGCCGGGCGCAGCCCCTCATCTTTCTTGCCGTTGATATACCAGGCCGCCTGACGGGCCGGCCACTGCTTTTCATCCAGGTTCTGGGCTTTGATCAGGCGGCGCAGCAGGCGCATCTGATCATCAGAATCGATGATGTTGAAATCTTCCGGCAATTTGGCGTCGAGATAATGGGCGCGCAGCATGCGGTGGCTCAGGCCGTGAAAGGTGCCGTTCCACATCCCGGCGCAGTTGCCCTGCATCAGCGCATTGATGCGTCCGCGCATCTCTGCCGCAGCTTTGTTGGTGAATGTCACCGACATCAGTGAGAAAGGCGAGGCTTCTTCTACCCGCAGCAACCAGGCGATCCGGTGCACCAGCACCCGTGTTTTACCACTGCCGGCGCCGGCCAGTACCAAGTGATTCCCCAGCGGTGCCGCCACCGCTTCGCGTTGTTTGTCATTAAGACCATCTAACAAGAGTGAAACGTCCATCGCCTTTCTACTGGTTATTTATACACTGGCGGTGATTATAACAGCTCAGCCAGAGAATGCCTGCCCTGTCGCCGGCTTCTTTCTGCCCCCCGTCACCGACCCACAATCACTTTTCAGCAAAAAATCACACCTGATTGAAATTTATCCGCCCGCCAGCCTTTCTAGTCTTTATAAGAGGGTCTAGTCTGCAAATGAGCCACTCAGTGGTGGCCAGGTACTGCAAGACGGACGTTCGTTCACCGCAACATCTCACTGTTTACTGAAAGAGGAATGATAATGAACAAGAGCCACTTAGCCTTAGCCTCCGCCGTCTCCGGTCTGTTAATTCTGGCCGGTACACTTTCTGCACCTGCTATTGCCGCCGAGGCCAAAGAAAAATGCTACGGCGTTGCCAAAGCCGGTAAAAATGACTGCGCCACCAAAACCGGCTCCTGTGCCGGTACCGCCAAAACCGATGCTCAGAAAGACGCCTTTATCATGGTGCCCAAAGGTCTGTGTGACCGTCTGGCAGGCGGCAGCACGCAAAGCAGTTAATCATGATGCGTGATCATACCTTTGAACAGGTGGGGGTTGGCCTGCGTGCGCCCCACCTGAGTCTGTTTGCCGCGATGAACCCGCCTGAAGTCGGTTGGCTGGAGATTCACAGCGAAAACTATTTCAACCCCGACAGCCCGGCACGCCGCAGTCTCAACACCATCGCTGACCATACTCCCATCAGCTGCCACGGTATCGGCCTGTCACTGGGCTCTGCCGATCCGCTGGATGTCCGCCACCTGGCTCAGCTCAAACGCCTGATCGACGACATTCAGCCCCTGGCCGTATCCGACCATTTAAGCTGGAGTTCGATCAGCGGCCAGTATTTCAACGATCTGCTGCCCATTCCCTACACGGAACAAGCGCTGAATGTGGTTTGCACTAAAATCAGTCAGGTGCAGGAGACGCTGGGACGCCAGCTACTGCTCGAGAACCCGTCCAGCTACCTGAGCTTCCACCATGCCACGTATACCGAGTGGGATTTTCTGGATCTTGTCCAGCAGCGCACCGGCTGCGGCCTGCTGCTGGATCTCAATAACATCTACGTCAGCAGTTTCAATCACGGCTTTGACTGTGCCACCTATCTGGCGGCGCTGAACCCTAACGCCGTCAAAGAAATCCACCTGGCTGGCTTTACGGTCAAACAACTTGATGAGGGTGAAATCTGGATTGATACTCACAGCCGCCCGGTCAGTGATCCCGTCTGGCAACTGTACCGGGACTGGGTACAAACTCACGGCTCAGTGCCGACCCTGATCGAATGGGACCTCGACATTCCCCCGCTGGCAGTGCTGCTGGGCGAAGCCGAAAAGGCCCGGCAGATCCTGCGTAACACCCACCCTGGCGGAGGCAATCATGAAAGATGATGCGCCTGATCTGGCCACCCTGCAGACGAGTTTTGCCCAGGCCTTACAATACCGGCCAAGCGATGTCGCCGGCCTGATCACCGATAACCTTTTCAGCGCCGAACAGCGGCTGCAAATCTACCGCAACAACTTTGTGATCAGCCTGAGCGAAGTGCTGGAAGCGACCTATCCGGCAGTCAAAGCCGTGGTGGGTGACGAGTGTTTTTCCGCACTGGCCCGCCAGCATATTCTGACCACACCGTTGGAGCAGGGCGATGTCAGCCATTATGGCGGCGGTTTTGACCAGACGATTTGTGCTCAGGCAACACTTACCGATGCTGTGCCTTATCTGGCCGATCTGGCGGCCTTAGAGTGGCTGGTCGACCGGGCGTCTATGTGCAATGCGGCCCTGGCGGCGTTTCCGCTGGAAAAACTGCAGGGGCTGACAGAGCAGCGTCTGGCTGAAGCCAGATTGATCCCTCATCCTGCCTGCTGGTTGCTGGACAGCGACTATGCAGTTGCGTCGCTGTGGCTGGCGATACGCGATGAACAGCTGGACGGATTGACCATCCGGACGAGTGAATCCGCCATAGTGCTGCCCGGACCGGCCGTGATCGCCACCACTCAGGCGGGAACCGCACTGGTGCAGCTGGCGCGCCAACATCAACCACTGGGACAAGCCAGCCAGGACATGCTGGCGGTGCTGGGGGAGCTGATTGCTGCACAGGTTTTTAGCGATATTCTCTATGCTGATGAGATGTAATCACCTTTTTTGCCACTTTGGTTTCACTACTCGATCAAAGTGGCTCGCCTGCAGTCCAGGAGGCTGACATGCTCTACCTTATTAAAGACACAGATACCCGGTTCAGCCGTCTGCTGGCGCCGCTGATCCCCCTGCTGTTGTTATTCACCCGCTTGTGGGTGGCCTGGGTCTTTTTCAACTCAGGTATGATCAAATACCAGAGCTGGGACAGCACCCTGTATCTGTTTGAATATGAATATCAGGTTCCGCTGCTGCCCTGGCGGATAGCGGCCTATCTGGGCACGGCAACTGAGCTGATAGTGCCTGTGTTTCTGGTACTGGGCTTGCTGACCCGGCCGATGGCACTGCTGCTGTTTGTCTTCAACATCATAGCCGTGGTGTCCTATCCGCTGCTGTGGGAGAAAGGCTTTTTTGACCACCAGCTGTGGGGCATGATGCTGCTGGTGAATGTATTCTGGGGCGCGGGGCTGGTGTCTCTGGATCATCTGTCCGGCCTGGCGCGACGGCCCAGCCGCTTACTGGAATAGGCTCACACCAGTAACAGCAGCTGATCCAGAGTGTGGATTTCAACATCCGGCAGCCATGTCGCTTTAGACTCCTGATGCATCTGACGTGACTGATCATTAAACCAGCAGGCTTGAAAACCGCTGCGACGGGCGCCGGCCACATCGCTGATCAGGTGATCGCCGACATGAAGAATATCCGCCGCCGACACTCCCAACAGTGCCTGAGCCTGGATAAATAAATCCGGCGCCGGTTTGGACAAGCCGTCACGGCCTGCCACCAATACCCGGGAGAAATACTGGCCCAGGCCGATTTTATCCGCGTCCACATTGCCGTTAGTGATCGCCAGCAGCGGCACCCGCGTGGCCAGTTCGCTGAGCACGGCATGGGTCATATCAGGCACATCGACCTGATTTCTGACGGTTAATACTATGTGCAGCCCTTCTTCCGTCGCCTCCGCGGCCTGGGTCTGCGAATAGCCGAGCCGGATCAGACCGGTACGCAGCATCACCCGGCGCCACTCGGTGACATCGTGGCGCAGCATAGGGTTGTCCTTTGCCAATTGGTATTTGAGCCGCTGCCAGTCTGCGGGCGTCAATGCATGTGAAGCCGGATGCGCGGCGGCCAGCCAGTCATACATCGCCTGCTCGGCGCGCAGAATCACCGGATGGTTATCGTACAGGGTATCGTCCAGATCAAAGGTGAGTGCTTTGGGAGAACGAAAACTGCGGTAAAACTGCATGACACCGGCTCCTTATTTGGTCTTCTTGGCACGCGGATGTGCCTGATCATACACCTTGGCTAAATGCTGAAAGTCTAAATGGGTGTAGATTTGTGTGGTACTGAGATTGGCGTGGCCCAGCAGCTCCTGCACCGCGCGAAGATCACCGCTGGACTCCAGCATATGAGTGGCAAAACTGTGACGCAGCTTGTGTGGATTAATATGACTGGACACCGCTTGCTTTTGTCCCCATTCCGCCATACGTTTCTGCACGTTACGGTTGGAGATGCGCTGGCCCAGCTTGGACACAAACAATGCCGGTTCACCGGGAGCGGCCAGTTGTCCGCGCATTTTCAGCCAGATCCCCACCCATTCCCGGGCCAGACCGGCAAAAGGGACAATGCGTTCTTTGTCGCCTTTACCTATCACCCGCAGATCGCCCTTGCTCAGGCTGATGTCTTTCACGTTCAGCCCAACCAGTTCCGACAAGCGCAGGCCCGCGCCATACATAAGTTCCATCATGGCGCGATCCCGGACCGACAAGGGATCATTCTCATCAACACTGAGCAGCTGATCCATCTCATCGACATCGAGGTTTTTGGGGAGAGGCCGGGATTTACGCGGTGCTGACACCCCTTTGGCCGGATTGGCCTTCAGCTCTCCCTGATGGACCAGATAATCCAGAAAGCTGCGCAACGCGGATAATCGCATAGCCAGGCTGCTGGCCTTGAGGCCGTCGCGCATCCCTTTGCTCGCCACCTGACGAACCCAGGCAGCATCTAAGGTGTGCCAGTCGGAGACCCCCAGTTCGAGCAGTTGCTCAGCCACTGTGGTCAGCTGGCGCTTGTAGTTCTGCTGGGTATGCAGACTCAGCTCCCGCTCACTGCGCAGATACTCGTAAAAGCGGTCAAGTGAGCGGGTCAGACTGGCCGGCAAACTCATTCAATAACCTCACGGCTGTATTCCCAGTGGCGGATCAAGCGTCCCAGCACGTCGGCCAACTGAGTCACAAACAGGGTGTCCATCCCGGGTTGAAAATGGCCGCCATCCCGGCTGGCAAAACACAGTACACCGTCAGGCCGTTCCGATTCACCCAGCTTGAGCACGATGAATGAGCCCAGCTGAGGGGGCTGTTCGAACAGCATTTCGCTTTCGGCACTGCGCAGTCGGCCAAGATAAACATCCTGCGGGTTGAGCCGGGCGCGTCGAAACCCTTCAAACGCCTGCCGGCTCAGCGACAGTTCGGCGTCCATGCTGTCAAACAACCGTACACTGACCCGTAAATCCAGTTCCGTCGCCAGTGCAGTCAGCACACTCAGCGCCTGGTAAATATTGTGGGTCTGAAACAATTGCTGCTGGGCACGAGCAAAGGCAGCAAATAACGCGCTGTTACTGGCCGCGACAGACATCATGCCATCGATCTGCTTTTCCAGTTCCGCCACTTTATGGCGCAGCCGCTCCATCTGGCGCTCCACCAGCGAAACCGATCCGCGCTCGGTATGGGGCAGCCTGAGCTGCTCCAGCAGCTCGGGCTGCTGGATAAAAAAGTCAGGATTGGCAGTTAAAAAAGCCGCGATCGCCTGCGGGTTGAGCGCTGCACCCTCATCATCCGCAGGGCGTTGGTTCAGTTGGGTCATCTCAGTCATCACTTGCAGATTTGGTTAGGCTCAATGGGGCCAGACAGCCCCACCGGCAACTTGCCATTTGCCACACTTCAGAGCGTGATTTGGCCATCGAACACATGAGCAACAGGCCCGGTCATATACAGAGGCTGACCATCGCCAGCCCAGCGAATATGCAGATCGCCACCGGGCAGGCTGACGGTCACATTGCTGTCCAGCAAGCCCTGGCGCTGACCGATAGCAACAGCAGCGCAGGCTCCGCTGCCACACGCTTGGGTTTCGCCCGCACCGCGTTCGTAGACCCGCAGGCGGACGGCAGCGCGCGACACTACCTGCATAAAGCCGACATTAACCCGCTCAGGAAAACGTTCATGGCTTTCCAGCAGCGGGCCGAGCGTCTCGACATCCGCCGTATCCACATTATCCACCACGGTCACACAGTGCGGATTGCCCATACTGGCGGCACCGCAGAATACGGTGCTATCTTCCGCGCGCAGTATGTAGGTTTTTTCTTCCTGTTTGGCCTTGAACGGAATTTTTTCCGGCGTGAACTCAGGGACGCCCATGTTGACCGTCACCTGGTTGTCGTTCTCCAACTGCAGCACCATCTTGCCCGATTTGGTACTGACCGCGATCCGGTACTTATTGGTCAGCCCTTTCATAGAGACAAAGCGGGCAAAACAACGGGCCCCGTTACCGCACTGCGACACTTCGCTGCCATCGGCATTAAAAATGCGATAGTGAAAATCCGTCTCGGGATCATAAGGCGGCTCTACGACCAGAAGCTGATCAAAACCCACCCCGCGATGCCGATCCGCCAGACGCCTGATGGCGTCCGGGGAGAAGAAGATGTTCTGGGTCACACAGTCGACGACCATGAAATCATTGCCCAAACCATGCATCTTAGAAAATTGAAACTGCATCGGCGTTCTCTCGCTTATGGGTTAAGGCAACAGGCGCTCAGACTGCCACAACTGACTCAGTGTTTCACGTTCACGCACCACGTGAGCCTGATCGCCATCTACCATGATTTCCGCTACACGCGGACGGGTGTTGTAGTTGGATGACATCACAAACCCGTAGGCACCGGCAGAACGCACGGCGACCAGATCGCCCTGCTCCAGCTTCAGCAGGCGCTCTTTACCAATGTAGTCGCCGGTTTCACAGATCGGGCCGACAAAGTCGTATTCCAGCGGCTCGCCGTCACGCGGAACAACCGGCACTATCGCCTGCCAGGCATGATACAGGGTCGGGCGGATCAGATCGTTCATGGCGGCATCAACGATGGCGAAGTTTTTGTGCTCAGTATGCTTGAGGTACTCAACACGGGTCACCAGTACACCGGCATTGGCGGCAATCGCACGGCCCGGCTCAAAAATCAGCTCCAGATCCATGTGATTTTCCAGACGCTCCAGCAGTGCTTTCGCGTAATCAGATGGCAGTGGCGGCTGCTCATCATTGTAGGTCACACCCAGACCACCGCCGACATCCAGATGGCGGATCACTATGCCTTCTGCTTTCAGGGTATCAATCAGGGCCAGCAGGCGATCTGTGGCATCAATGAAGGGCGTCAGCTCTGTCAGCTGTGAACCGATATGGCAGTCCATGCCAATCACATTGAGATTCGGCAGGCTGTGTGCCAGACGGTACACTTCCGGGGCACGGTCAAAGGCAATGCCGAACTTGTTGTCACGCAGGCCGGTGGAAATATACGGGTGCGTCTTGGCATCCACATCCGGGTTGATGCGCAGCGACACAGACGCCACTTTGCCCATCTCAGCGGCAACCTGATTCAGGCGCTCCAGCTCAGGCTCTGATTCAACATTAAAACACTTGATGTCCAGTTCAAGCGCCCGGCGCATTTCTGCGGCGGTTTTACCGACACCGGAGAAAACAACTTTCCCGGCATCACCGCCTGCGGCAATAACGCGTTCCAGCTCGCCGACAGAGACAATATCAAACCCTGAACCCAGTCGGGCCAGCACATTCAGTACCCCGAGGTTTGAGTTTGCTTTCACCGCGTAGCAGATCAGATGCGGATGATCAGCTACCGCACTGTCAAACGCACGCCAGTGGCGTTCCAGGGTCGCGCGGGAGTATACATAGAGCGGCGTGCCAAAACGTTCAGCCAGGTCAGTTACTGCGATATCTTCAGCGTAAAGCTGGCCGTCTTGCTGATAATTAAAATAATCCAATGTGGTCTCTTCCCTGTTATGGCCGCGGTTATTCGGTTTGCTCTGTCTGTTCGGTGTCATCGGCTGGCATATACAGCGGACCACTCTGGCCGCAGCCTGCCAATGTCAGTACTGTCAGAATAAATGTTGCTATTAAACCTGTACGCATTTTTAAAGCCAGTGATAATGATTGCAATGCCCTCTATAATCGCACCCACACTAGGAAAAGCAATAGGACTTACAGGATGAACGATACTGAATTTCATAAACTGGCTGATCAGGTACTTATGCATATCGAGGAAGGCATCGATCAGTCCGGCGCAGACATCGAATATGAGACAACAGGCAACGTGCTGACACTGGAGTTTGAAAACCGCAGCCAGATCGTCATCAACCGTCAGGAACCGCTGCATGAAATCTGGGTGGCATCCAAATCAGGCGGCTATCACTTCAAATATAACGACGGGATCTGGCTCTGCACCCGCAGCGGCGAAGAGCTGATTTCACTGATTAAGCGCGAGTGCTCGGTTCACGCGCAAGAAAGTGTCGACTGGTAAAAACAATGCCGGCGCAGCAGATAACACTCTCTGCTGCGCCGGCAATCTGGCACCCAATATGACAAAACAGCTTTAAGACAGACTCATCTGCCCGCCTTTGCCGGCTTCATCCATATTGGCCTGGTTATCGGCCGCCAGCCGACGCTCAGCCTGATACCCGCTCTTGTAAGGTAACACCTGACACTCACCCTCCTGGCCATACACAATATGGTAGAACTGAGGCAGGTTAAAATTGATGAAATTCGAACTGTAACTGAACCTGTCCTGCGCCGAGGTATAAAAACGGTTCACGCCATGGACCATTTCATCCATGTTGCCGCTGCACTGGCGATAAACTTCAATCCGGTTGGTTTCGTCCAGGATATAAATATTGAAACCGTGGTTTTCACAGTCTTCAAAGAAGAACTGGATCAGGCCTTCACTGGCGTAAGCATCGACAATGGACGGCGGATGCGGCTCATCGGTTTTCCCCATCACCACGCTAGCACTGCCCAGCAGCTTATTACTGGAAATACAGCGGTAGAAGTCGACCGAGTTTTCCAGCTTCTGCACCGAGACCCCGCGACGCTCAAAGAACAAACCATGTGTCTGGCTGCCAATGCGGATCGCTTTAAAACGGCGCTGCTTCTCCTGCTGCTCCACCGGCATCAGACGCATCTCAATACACTCGGCCACCAGCTGATACACCAGGTTGCGGATCATCCCGCGCATGTGTTTGCTGTAGCAAAACACATCGACCGATTCGGGCGAAATGGCATCCTGATGCATCTTGCTCAAAATGGTCTTCAGTGCATCCATCATGGCGTTTTCACCCTTGAAGTTCAGGGTACGCACTTCATTCCATGAGTTACGGTAAACCAGATCGACGCTGCCGACCAGACAAGTCTGCTCAGGGCCAAAGCTGAAGATATCGGTATTTTTGAAATCAAACTTCACCGCCCGGCTTTTCATTTCTTCCGTCGGGTCCTGCTCCAGATTGATGAAAATCCCTAACTGGCGGATTTCACACGGGCTGGACAGAGCCTTCAGTCCTGGCTTGGGACGGCGGATCGAAAAGGTATTGCGGATATCGCTCACCATCTGATACAGCTTGTCGATATCCATGGCCGAATCGCGCACCACAGTGTGCAGGTTGGTCGTTTCGGTCAGCAGGCCGTTGAAATAGGCCCAGGCCACCAACTTGCTCAGGTAGCGGTTATGCTCTAACGACGGCTGACCCAGAATGGCGTACGGATCCAGCGGCTGCTTGTACAGGTACCAGCCCGCGGTGTTAGTCCGGCCGGCAGGCACCTGAATAAAGGTCAGATCCCCTTCGTGCAAGTCTGGCGACACCTGCGGGTTGAGCAGGGTCACTTTGCCGGGCAGTACCTCAAAGGCCGCATACAGCTTACGGGCCAGAATACTGATATCTTCCGGGCTGATGGACGAGGTAATGTCATTGCGACGCGCAAACAGGATCAGGTTTCGATAACTGAGCATCAGGGCGTCAAGCAGCTCGTTGTGAGCCCGCTTGACCTGCTCCACCTTCCAGTTGCGGCGGTTATCCAGCTCTTCAATGACCTCACGGGACCATTGCCACTCAGAGGTCAGCTCTGCCAGTACCTCACGACGCCAGGCGACTGAGCCAATACCGGGCTCACGAGTCAGTTTTTCGTGGGTTTTCAGATAGAAACAGCGACGCACCAGATCCAGACGGCGGTGATCGTTAATCCGCTCCAGATAACGGGTCACTTTTTCCAGCATCAGGTAGTAGGCATCCATCGCGTAGTGCGACGACTGCTCGGAGAAAAAGCGCCGCTTGCCGTCCACGCTCAGGAGTTGCGTGTGGGGGTACTCGCAGGAATAAGCTTCCAGCAAAATGGCTTTCAGCACCGATTTATAGGGAGAGTCGATACTTTTGTACAGATGCCACAGGCTGGAACCGAAATATTCTTCAGCCGGAATGCGGCACAGGCCGCCAAAGTCAATCCACTCATCGCGGTTGATATAACCATTGGCCGCCAGATAAGCGACGTAATCGTCATAACACTCTTCCATTTCCGGCGGTACCAGATACCACAAGAAGCGCTGTCCTGCCAAATGCACGGCCGAGCGGTAAAACTCGTCCAGCAACAGCAAATGCTGACTGGAACCACAGTTATCGCCACTCAGGGCTTCCGAACGGTTATGGCGGAAACGGTTATCATCGATCAGGAAAAAGTTAGCTTCCACGCCCTGTGTCTGCGCCCAGCCGGACACGGCTTTACACTTGGTAAGCAGCGCTTCACGCTCATCTAACGGCATACGGGTGCGGATACAAACCCAGATATCCAGATCACTGGTCAGGCTCTGGCCCAGCGACGAGGTGCTGCCCATCGCGTATAAACCCAGAATGTCACCATCCGGTGAGTCATGAAAAAAAGAAGCGGGAAGATCGAAAGCAAAATGCTCACGGATCAGCGTCGACTGACGTGATGTAGGAACAAATGACGCAATACCTTGCGGTACTTCGGCATCCTGGTAGCCAGGCAATGCGGGATGGTTAACATGCAACAGCACAGGCAGCACACTGAACACCTGCTCAGATTGTGCGTTCATGGCAAGACGCGCACGTTCAACCCGACGGTGGTTATGCTTATCCAACCTGCCAATTAAGGTATTAATATAATTTTGCAAATTACTCTTCCAAGAGCTACCAGCATCCAGAGCGGCCCGAATCTTGTCATCGTTAGGGGACTCTGTGAGCCATTCGTGAGCAAAAACGTGATCAATCTAACAGTTTTCAGGCATTCCGTAAAGTCTGCACGGTCAATCAAGCGGAAACCTGCTTCGTGATGCTCAATTCCATTCTGTATCACCACAAAATAGTACAATGACTCGAAATCGCCAGCACCTTGGACTTTGGAAGCCAGATCACACTCAGTAATGTGACATATCTCCCATAAGCGATATCACAGAACCGGACAAATGCGCTTCACCGCACCGGCAACAACATCTACATTACCTTACCCGTATCGGAGTGGTACGATTAGTATATTTAGAGCAATTAGATGGACCCCCAAGCTATGACTGAGATGCCAATCCGGATCGCAACCCGAAAAAGCCCACTCGCCCTATGGCAGGCGGAATATGTTAAGGCCGCACTGGAGCAGGCCCACCCAGGCATTACTGTCGAACTGGTTCCTATGGTCACCAAAGGCGACATCATTCTTGATACCCCGCTGGCCAAAGTGGGTGGTAAAGGTTTGTTTGTCAAAGAGCTGGAACAGGCGATGCTGGAAGGTCGCGCTGATATTGCAGTCCACTCCATGAAGGATGTGCCGGTCGAATTCCCCGACGGTCTGGGACTGGTCACTATCTGTGAGCGTGAAGACCCGCGCGATGCGTTCGTGTCCAATCACTACGCCGATCTGGACGCGCTGCCACAAGGCGCCATAGTTGGCACCTCCAGCCTGCGTCGCCAGTGCCAGCTGCTGGCCAGCCGCCCGGATCTGCAGATTAAAACCCTGCGCGGCAACGTAGCGACCCGTCTGCGGAAATTGGATGAAGGCGAGTACGACGCCATAGTGCTGGCCTGTGCCGGTCTGAAGCGCCTGAAAATGGACGACCGCATCCGCTGTGCCCTTGCCCCTGAAGTCAGCCTGCCGGCTGTCGGCCAGGGCGCCGTAGGCATTGAATGCCGTCTGGACGATACCCGTATCCGCGGCTTGCTGGAGGCCTTAAGTGACACCACCACCACCACCCGCGTTTTATGTGAGCGGGCGATGAACAACCGGCTGGAAGGCGGCTGTCAGGTGCCGATCGGCAGCTATGCTGAACTGGAAGGCGATCAAATCTGGTTACGCGCTCTGGTGGGTGAGCCGGATGGCAGCAAAATTGTCGCCGGTGAAATTCGCGGACCGATTGCGGAGGCGGAAAACCTGGGCACTCAACTGGCCGAAGAGCTGCTCGAACGCGGGGCTCGCGAGATACTGACCCGACTGTACGACGAGGCCGAATGACAGTCCTGATCACCCGACCGGCCCCGCACGGCGAGGCACTGGCACAAGCATTGGCCGCTCAAGGCATCAAGGCACTGGTTCAGCCACTGCTGACCATAGCCCCCGGTGCCGGCCTGCTGACTCTGGGTGATCAGCTCGCCACACTGAAAAAAGGCGATTGTCTTATTGCTGTCAGCCCCCACGCGGTAAAAATGGCACATACTTACCTGACCGAAAAAGAGATTTGCTGGCCCGATAGCCTTCATTATATCGCCGTCGGCCAGCAAACCGCCGCCACACTGGCAAACGCCTGCGGTCAGCATGTCGATGCACCGCAGCAGGAAGACAGTGAGGGGCTGCTGGCCCTGCCAGCACTGATGACACCGGCAGGGCGCAATGTACTGATACTGCGCGGCAACGGCGGCCGCGAACTGATTTTCGAGACACTGACTGAACGTCAGGCCAATGTCTCCTACTGTGAAACTTATGCCCGACACTGGCTGGCACTCAATGGCGCTGTTTTGAGCCAGCAGTGGCAACAACAGGGTGTGGACTCACTGGTGGTCACCAGTGGTCAGCAACTGGAATACCTGTACCGACTGATGCCGGCGCAGGCAAAGCCATGGCTGATGACATGCCACTTGCTGGTACCCAGCAAGCGAATTGCCCGTCAAGCCAGGGACATTGGCTTTTGCCATATAACGACTGTGGGCAGTGCCAGCAATGCCACACTGCTTGCTACACTAAGTACAACAGGCACAACGGGATAAACGGATGACTGAGAAGAAAACCAATAACGATACCCCTAAGACAGACAAGCAGTCTGATGCCTCTTCCAAGGCCAAGGAAACGCCACACACTGCCGGCACGCCACCCAAGTCGTCTGCCGCCAGCCAGCCTGCTGCCCCCGCCGAGTCAGGCAAAGGCAGCAAAACCGGCTGGGTCGCCATTGCTCTGGTTATCCTGTTGGGTGCTGGCCTGTATTATCACGGCCACCAGCAAAACCGTGACCAGCTGGCACAGGTGAGTGCGCTGCAAGCCCAGCTCAATACCCTGAAAAGCGAGCTGGCTAAAAATACCCAGGATGTCAGAAGTGAGGTTGATCAGCGCTTACTCAGCGCCTCAGGCAAGCTGGAGCAGCAGAACAATGACATTAAAGGCCTGCAGTTGGCGATGTCGGAAGTCAAAGGCCGTCGCCCGAATGACTGGTTACTGGCCGAAGCGGATTACCTGACCCGTATGGCGGGGCGCAAACTCTGGCTAGAGCACGATGTGGCCAGTGCCACCGTATTACTGGAAACTGCCGATAACCGCCTTGCCCAGCTCAATGATCCGAGCCTGACGGCACTGCGCAGTGCCATGAACGACGACATTGCCAGCCTCAAAGCCGTGGCCCGTGTTGACCGTGACGGTATCGTATTACGCCTGACCAGCCTGCAGCAGATGGTCGCCAATTTGCCGCTGGCCAACGCGATCGTGCCTGAGTCACTGGAACAGCCACAGAGTGAAACGGTCAGCGAGTCGGTGTCCGACTGGCAGTCCAACCTGATGACTTCCCTGAAGCAGTTCAGCGAACACTTTGTGACTTACCGTAAGCGCGATGGCAATGTCATTCCGCTCTTGTCCCCGGAACAGGATTTCTACCTGCAGGAAAACATCAAATCCAAGCTGGAAACCGCCATTAAAGCTGTGTATCGCGAACAGGGTGAGCTGTACACCCAGTCCCTGACCATGGCCAAAGACTGGGCCAGCCAGTTCTACAACACTGACGATGTTAAAACGCAGAGCTTCATTAAAGGCCTCAATGAGATGGCCGGCCAGAATATTGAAGCCAGCTACCCTGAGCAGCTGAAATCGCCCTCGCTGTTAGCGGATCTGGTGAACCAGCGCCTGCGGCAACAAATCGCTCCCATTAAGACTGAGGAGGATCCGGCATGATTAAACTTCTCCTGCTGGTCGCCGCGCTGATTGCCGGCATCGTTGTCGGCCCCATGCTGGCCGGCAACCAGGGCTATGTGCTGATCTCCGCCGCCAACCAGACACTGGAAATGAGCCTGACCACGCTGCTCTTACTGGTTATTGTACTTTTCGGTGCGTTTTTTCTGCTTGAGCATCTGCTGAAGTGGCTGCTGTCACTGAGCAGTGTCACCCGCGGCTGGTTCTCCGACCGTAAAACCCGCAAAGCACGTGAGCTGACTTCCAGCGGCCTGGTCAAAGTACTGGAAGGTGACTGGAAACAAGCGGAAAAGCTGGTCGTCAAATCGGCGAATCACAGCGAAACCCCGCTACTGAACTATCTTGCCGCAGCGGAAGCCGCGCAGGGACAGGGGCAGTTGCATCAGCGTGACGAATACCTGCGTCTGGCGGCCGAACAGGACAGCGACAGCCTGGCGGTAGCACTGACCCGCGCCAGACTGCAGTGCCAGCAGCATCAATATGAAGAAGCTGTCGCCACTCTGCAGGAGATGAAAAGCAGCCATCCGCGTAATCCGCTGTTACTGGAACTGCTGAAGCAATGCTATGTACAGCTGGAAGACTGGCCAGCTCTGCTGGGCCTTATTGCCCCGCTGAAAAAGTACGGCAGCCTGAGCGGCGAGCAGCTGGATAAATTAGAGGAACAGGCCGAGTGCGGCTTGATGGCGCAGATCAGCCTGCACAGTGGCAGTGATGGCCTGATGGGACACTGGAACAGCCTGAGCCGTAAAGCCAAACAGAATCCGGAGCTGGTCACCTGCTTTGTCCGTGAGATGTGCGCCCGCAACGCCGACAGCGAAGGCTATACCATACTGCGCGAAGCACTGCGCAAGAAGGTTGATTCCCGTCTGATCAGCCTGATGCCGACCCTGAAACTGACCGATTATCACCCCGCCATTGTGACACTGCAGGATTTGCTGAAATACGACAGTAACAATGCAGCCACCCACAGTGCGCTGGGACAATTGTATCTGCGTGACGGTAAAGCCAAAGAAGCCCGCACGCACCTTGAGCGGGCAATTGAACTGCACCCGACTGTCGCTGATTACGGCTACCTGGTCGAGGTACTGGAAACCCTGAACGATAAAGCTGCCGCGGCCCGCTTATCAAAAGAAGGCTTAACCCTGGCCCTGCCGGCCAAAATCTGACCTGACAGACATACCTGTTACCAAATGTAAAAAAGCGCCGTAACAGGCGCTTTTTTGTTCTATTTAACATTGCATTAACGAGATTTAATCCGCTTTTGTATCCATCTGTTAATAGCCATTTCATCATATATATTTGCTATTGATGGAAGTATTTAAAAACTATTCAATGTGGCCTCTTTTAGCGCTATAGATGGAAGTAAGGCTATGCTCCCTTGGTTAATTGTTTCTGGCATTATTGTTGCGGTAATCACTTGCCTGATGACAGCTGTGCTGATTAAAGAATCCTGATTGATTCAGTTCCCCCAGAAACCAAGAAGCCTCCGTTAACGGAGGCTTCTTTTATTTACCGGGCTGCAGGCAATGATCAGGCACTGGCTTTATAGATCAGCTTGTCGAATTTTCGCTGTATCTGCTCAGATTTCTTCCGGTACTTTTCCGCCTTCTTCAGGTACTTGTCGGTTTTCTTGAGGCGTTTACGTTTCTTTTTAGCCAGCTTGCGCAGCTTCTTATCCAGTTTCTTGACCGACACGCTCAGCAAACCCACCGGCACCCCCACCATGGCACCGCTTTCCAATCGCTCACCCACAGGCGGCAACGCCGGCTCCTGACCTGAGACAGGCGACGGGGCCATCACAGATGCCGCAGTGACCGATGGGATCGTCGCTGGCACCCTCTTCTGGCCCTGCACGGGTAAGCGACCCGGTTTGCAGAGAGAAGATTTACCATTGGCGACCCTGGCACAGCTACGGCAAAAATACTGGGGCGCACTCACCAACTCAGCAATTGACGCAATCTTCTCGCTGATCTCTGAACGACGGTACTTACACAATGACCTGGACATTTCGGCTTTCTCCAACCTGCAACAGCCAGCGGCCGTCAGCGGCTACTTCATAGCCGCTTTGACATACACATCAAAGCGGTTCTTCTTGGTATTGATCACGGTTGACGGCGATTGACCATCCAACCAGGGGGCATAGTCAGGACGCTTGACCACTACACGTTTGTTCGCCAATGTCAGCGCCGGCGTCAACAGCTGATCGGCATCCATATCAGCACCGACCAGACTCTGGAACACACGCATTTCTTTCTTTACCAGAGCCGATTTCTTTTTGTGGGGAAACATAGGATCTAAATACACCACATCCGGTAACACATAGTCAGGATCTGCCGCCAATCCAGTGAGCGCATCCTGGCTGGTAGCATGTAACAGGCTCATACGTTCACTCACCCAGCCGCCGATTTCCGCATCGGCGCAAGCGCGGCGCAAACCATCTTCCAGCAATGCCGCCACCACAGGATGGCGCTCAACCATCTGTACCCGGCAACCCAGAGATGCCAGCACAAACGCATCACGGCCCAGCCCCGCCGTGGCATCCAGTACAGTCGGTGTGACCCCGCTTTTCAGGCCCACGGCTTTGGCGATAGCCTGACCACGCCCGCCGCCAAACTTGCGTCTGTGCGCGGCGGCGCCACCGGCCAGATCGACAAAAACCGCCCCTAGCTTGGGTTCATCCTGCTTGAGCAATTCCAGACGCTCTGCCGTCAAAGACAGCGCAAACTGCGCTTGAGCATTATGCTCCAGTCCCCAACGGGCAGCCAGTTCAGCCAGCTCGGCGTGACGTTCAGGTTGCTCACAAAGTAAAGCGATTTGCACGGGTGTCTCCGCAAAACAATGTCCGCCCGGCACGGGGCTGGCAGACAGGAATCCATATATTGTGGCGGATTATACCCAATCGGGATCGGTTATTGGTCTACTTTTTGACAAGGAAGACAAGCGGCAACAAGGCAGCGGGTAAAGTGGCGCTCCCCCTGAACACGCGATACCAACTATCAAGAGGGATTTACAGGATCGTCTCTGCTGCTGAGGAAAGGGTTAAACTCTCAACCAGCCGGGCCAAAGGCATAGGTTTACCAAATTGGTAACCCTGCGCATAATCCACCCCCAGCAGCTCCAGACGCCGCAAAATGGCTTCGTTTTCGACAAACTCAGCAACTGTCTGCTTACCCATTTTCTTGGCCAGATCGTTAATGGCTTTCACCATGGCAAAATCGACTTCATCATCGGCAATGTCACGGACGAACATACCGTCAATTTTGATCAGATCAACGGGCAGGCGTTTCAGGTAACCAAAGGATGACAGACCGGCGCCGAAATCATCCAGCGAAATCAGGCACCCCAGCGCTTTCAGCTGAGTGAATAACTCAATGGCTTCACTCATGTTGCCGATCGCGGCGGTTTCGGTAATTTCCAGACACAGCTTACTGGCCGGCACACTGGATTGGCTAATACGCGCCAGCAGAAAATCGACAAAATCAGGATTGCCCATCGACTGTCCGGACAGGTTAACCGAGCACAGCTTGAGCGACGCAACGGCTTCCGGGTGTGCTTCCAGCCAAAGGAGAACCGCGTTAACCACATACCGGTCGATCAGGTGCGCCAGGTTGTAGCGTTCAGCTGCTGGCATAAACAACCCGGGCGGTACCATTGCCCCGTCGCTGCTGCGCATCCGGATCAGAATTTCATAGTGATGACCGGCGGACGCCGTTGCCAGCGGTGCAATCGCCTGAGCATAGAGTTCAAACCGCTGTTCATCAAGCGCACGCCGGATATGGTTGACATACGCCATTTCCCGCTCGCGCCGTTGCAATTCTTCATCATCCGGACGGTACAAATGCAGGCGGTTGCGGCCTTCATCTTTGGCGGCATAACACGCTGTATCGGCCTGGGCATGCACCTGCTGAGGGGAACCGGCAGTATCATCAATCAACCGGATGCCGATCGAGGCACTCAGGCTAAAACGGGTGTTCTGCCAGTAGAACTCGCTTTCTTCCAGCAGATGCAGGATTTCCGCGCCCAGACGCAGCGCTCCTTCCACTTCACAATGGCTGAGAATGATGGCAAATTCATCGCCGCCCAGCCGTGCCAGCGTCGCCTTATGCGGCATAATCCCCCGCAGCAGCCAGGCCACTTGCTTGAGCGCTTCATCGCCGGCTTCGTGGCCTGCCGTATCATTAATGACTTTAAACTGATCGAGATCCAGATAGAGCATGGCATGACGGGCACCTTTGTCTCTGGCTTCGGATAACGACACGTCAAGCTGGCGCTCGAAATAGCTGCGGTTGAACAAGCTGGTCAGGTAGTCAT
The DNA here is from genome assembly GCF_019204055.1 of Photobacterium sp. WH24. Classification (NCBI taxonomy): domain Bacteria; kingdom Pseudomonadati; phylum Pseudomonadota; class Gammaproteobacteria; order Vibrionales; family Vibrionaceae; genus Photobacterium; species Photobacterium sp. WH24. The sequence continues at coordinate 77,882 of NZ_JAGSOZ010000014.1, forward strand.
GATTTGCCTGGTATTCGAGTTTGGCTTCCAGCTCGCGGGTACTGGTAATGTCTTCACCGACCAGCAGCAACTGATGCTGAGATACGGAAGATCGTATGGTTTCCCGAATCCAGACCGCTTTGCCGCTGGCACTGGTATAGCGCAGCTGGCGCCGCCAGACGTTCTGGTCATCTTTGCCCTGATGGGCCGAAATAAAATGCTGGGGGATCTCTTCATCGTCCAGGTAAAAGTCGGTCACTTTATGGCCCAGCATTTCCCGCTTGCTGTAGCCCAGTAACTCAGTGGCAAACTGATTCACAGACTGAATGCGGCCGTGCTGATTGATCGCCAGCAAGATCACCGGCTGCTGTTCGTAGAGCAGGCGGTAGCTGATTTCCCGTTCCCGCAGTTTTTCTTCCATATGATGGCGGGAAGTCACATCCCGGGCTTCAAGCAGTAACTGCCCCTCGACACCGTCAGTATGGGGCAGGGGTTTGATGGAGATATCCAGTATCCGCGTGCCGTCTTCACTGCTGTTGATACCGGTTTCAAATCTCACCAGCTGGCTGCTGGTCGCCGAAAGGAAAGACTGTTTTAGCTGCTCTGTGCTGGTCCGCTCCCAGCAGCCCCAGTCCCAGAATGGGCGGTCATATTTGATCACTGAGCGGCCGAGCAAATCCTGCAGCGCCAGATTGGCCGATTGCAGCTGACCGTTCGGGTGCAAGATGGCAATGAACTGGAAACTCTGGTCAAACACCCCTTCGAACATTGTCCGGCTTTGGGTCAGTTTTCTTTCACTGCGCCGCAGGCGCCGGATAATCACAATCAGCAGCAGGATCACCGAGAGCATCACCGCCAGCACCAGACTGAACAGCCTGACCTGACCGGCGTACTTGTCAAACCAGCTCAGCGGCCGGTTCACCAGCGACACCTGCTCCTTGTCCACAGTCACATTCCAGCGTTGCATGGCCGGGTAATTAAACATTACCTGGCGGGGACTGTTCCGGAACACTGGATAATGAGTATTCGTATCGTTCAGCACCTGCTTTAACAACTGCCCCAGTATCATGCCCTGATCGTAACCGCGGCTGACCACCCCACCCAGTGCGCCGTCCTCCAACAGAAAACGGTAGGACACATACACAGGCACGCTGGCCTTGCGGGTCAGGGTCTGCATCAGCTCACGGCCCGACATATACACCCCGTTACCATCAACAAAATAACTGAGGAAAATAATCGCAGAATCAGGCGGTAACTGGCCGACTACCTCAAACAAGTCGGCAAACGACTGCGGACTGAGATAGGTGTAATCCAATTCAGGATGCTGGCTGAGATAGCGCTGGGCATCCTGCCAGAGCTCACGCCCGGTTGCGGTGTGATCGGTAATAAAATAATACTGCCGGACATCGGGCTGAATGGTCTGAATTAAATTAATATTGGCCGACACATCATTGGCTTCCAGTACACCACCGATCCGGGTCAGATTGGCATGCTTGGCGGGCTTGTAGGTATTGATGCCCGACATCAGCACAGGCGTCGGGCCGATTTCATCTGACAGCTGATTGACCAGCCACAAGGCGTTATCGTCGGTCACCAGGATGGCATCAAACTTTTCACTGCTGAGTTTGGCACGGTATACATCCACCAGCTGATCCAGATACCAGGGCGACTGGTAGCGTTTGCTGTCCATATAATCGACCTGCAGACGCACCGATTCAGAACGCAGGGCGGCTTCCAGCCCAGCCTGTTGGGCATCCGTCCATTGCATACCTTGATGATAGGAATGAATCACCAGCACATTAGCTTCAGCCAGCGCCAATCTGGGTATGACTAGTACCAGTAGCAAGAGAACTAAGCGCATGAAGAGACAGTGATATCCTTTATTTATGCCGTGATTGTGATCCGATCCTAATCCGTGCGTCATGAGTCGAGCCAGTATATGATGCAGTAGTTGCGAACTACCACGGAAAGATGCCATGACCCCGCTACCTCGTCTTGATGATTTAGACCGAGATATTCTGAATGCCCTGATGCACGATGCCCGGATCCCGTATGCCGAAATGGCCAAGCGCTTCAATGTCAGCCCGGCCACCGTCCATGTCCGTGTCGAAAAAATGCGCGCCGCCAACATCATTACTGGAACTGAAGTGATTATCAACCCTAAGCTTCTGGGATATGACGTCTGCTGCTTTATTGGTATCAATCTGAATGCGGCCAGAGATTATCATTCCGCTCTGGCAAAACTCAATGAACTCGACGAAGTGGTGGAAGCCTACTACACCACAGGGGCCTACAATATATTCGTCAAGCTGATGTGCCGCTCGATTGAAGAGCTGCAGTATGTGCTCATTGACAAGCTCCAGGCCATTGATGAAGTGCAATCGACAGAAACCCTGATCTCGCTGCAAAACCCGATCAATCGCAACGTTAAGCCCTGATCATCAGGCAAGAAAAAAGCGAGCCGGGCTCGCTTTTCTGAGGCGTTTACTTTCTGTCGGCCACACTGGCCTGACGTTCTGCAGCTTCCGCCGCCAGCCATTCGGCCACCGACTTGGCAAAGTAAGTCAGAATACCGTCAGCACCGGCACGCTTGAAGCACAGCAGAGATTCCATCACGGTTTCTTTTTCTTTCAGCCAGCCATTCTGGATCGCCGCCATGTGCATGGCATACTCCCCTGAGACCTGATAGGCAAACGTCGGCACCTGCAGTTCTGTCTTCACCCGACGCACCACATCCAGATAAGGCATACCTGGTTTCACCATCACCATGTCCGCTCCTTCCTGCACATCCATCGCCACTTCATGCAATGCTTCATCGATGTTGGCCGGATCCATCTGGTAGGTTTTCTTATCGCCGCCTTTGAGGTTGCTCGCCGAGCCGACCGCATCACGAAACGGGCCGTAATAGTTAGACGCGTACTTGGCTGAATACGCCATGATTTGAGTATGGATATAGCCGGCTTCTTCTAACGCTTCGCGGATGGCGCCGATACGGCCATCCATCATATCAGACGGTGCCACGACGTCCGCACCGGCTTCAGCGTGTGACAAGGCCTGCTTGACCAGTACTTGCGTCGTTTCATCGTTGATCACATAGCCGTTGTCATCAATGATGCCGTCCTGACCGTGGGTGGTGAACGGGTCCAGTGCCACATCCGTGATCACTCCCATCTGGGGTACATGCTCTTTCAGCAGACGCACCGCGCGCTGTACCAGGCCTTCAGGGTTATAGGCCTCGGCGGCGCAAACACTCTTGAAGTCCTGCGACACCACAGGGAACAAGGCAATGGCCGGCACACCCAGCTTGGACAGGTACTCAGCTTCCAGCAGCATCAGATCAATTGACAGACGCTCCACACCCGGCATGGATTCCACCGGCTCACGGCGGTTTTTACCCAGCAGGATAAACATGGGATAGATCAGGTCGTTTACTGAAATCTGATTTTCTGCCGTCAGTCGGCGACTGAAATCTTGCTTGCGCACACGGCGCATACGACGGGCCGGAAATGCCCCCTGAATAGATACAGACACTGCTCACTCCTTGTTGGTTATGCGGCAACGCGTACCGCAGTCAATCACAGTTGCGCTTCATATTATCATCGAACAAAGGTTTACGCTGGCTCGATCTGAAAAAATGCCCGGGTTGTTGAAAAAGCCGCCGCCATGCACTCCTCGGGCGACTGTTGCCGGCACGCTGCCACCGCTTGTGCGATATGGGGTAAATACGCCGGTTCATTGCGGCTGGACTTGGGCTTGGGCCGCAGATCGCGCGGCAGCAGATAAGGACAGTCCGTTTCTATCATCAGCCGGTTGCCCGGAATATGCCGCACGATATTGCGCAACTCGGTGCCCCGGCGCTCGTCGCAGATCCAGCCGGTGATACCAATGTGCAGATCCAGCGCCAGGCAATCTTTCAGCTCCTGCTCACTGCCGGTAAAGCAATGCAGCACCGCCGCCGGCAGTTTATCGCGCCAGGGTTTGAGTATCGCCAGAAAGCGCTCATGAGCATCCCGGCAATGCATGAACACCGGCTTTTTCAGCTCAGCCGCCAGCGCCAAATGCGCCTCAAAAACAGCTTCCTGCTGTGGGCGGGGCGAAAAATCACGGTTGAAATCCAGACCGCATTCGCCAAGCGCGACCACAGCCGGATCGGCCGCCAGTTCGCGAATCGCAGGCAGAGAGAAGTCCGACACCGATTTGGCATCGTGCGGGTGCACACCAGCGGTACTGAAGCAGTAGCCCGGCCACTGATGCGCCATCGCCAGCGCCTGCCGGCTCTCATCTTCACTGGTGCCGGTCAGGATCAGGGCGGTAACACCAGCCTGCTGCGAACGGGCGATGACAGCTTCCCTGTCTTTATCAAAACGGCTGTTGGTCAGGTTGACGCCAATATCTATCATCACTGTGCTATCCGCAGAAAAAGAACCCCATTCTACACACCGGGTGGTGACAAAGAAAAACCGCGGAAACAAAAACAGCCGCACCGGGCGGCTGTTTTTCAGCAATCAGTCAGCAAAAAGCGACTTAATCTTCTTCGGACGGCGCCTGCTCATTGGCGCGAATATAGAAGCGCGAGAAGAACAAGCCGACCTCAAACAGCAGGCACATAGGAATCGCCAGCAAGGTCTGGGAAATAATGTCCGGCGGGGTCAGCAGCATACCCACAACAAACGCCGCCACTATGATATAGGGCCGCTTCTGGCGCAGGCTCTGCGGATCGGTCGCGCCGGTCCAGCACAGCAGAATAATCGCCACCGGAATTTCAAAGGCGATACCAAACGCCAGGAACAGCGCCAGGACAAAGTCCAGGTAACTGGCGATATCGGTCGCCACCTGCACCCCTTCCGGGGCTATGCTGGTAAAAAAGCCGAACACCAGCGGGAACACCACAAAATACGCAAAGGCCACACCGCAATAGAACAGCAGAGAGCTGGAAAACAGCAGCGGCATTACCAGCCGGCGCTCGTGCTTGTATAAACCCGGCGCGACAAACGCCCAGATTTGATACAGGATCAGAGGCACGGCCAGAAACACAGAGGCAACCAGCGTCAGCTTGATCGGCGTAAAGAAAGGAGAGGCCACATCAGTGGCAATCATGCTGGTGCCTTCCGGCAGTCTCTCCACCAACGGGGCCGCCAGCAGACTGTAAATGTCATTGGCAAACCACACCAGGCAGAGAAACACCACCAGGACACTCAGGATAGAACGGAGCAGCCGGTTACGCAGCTCCAGTAGATGACTGAACAAGGGCTGGGTGTCTTCCACACTCGACATGAGGCGTAATTAATCCTGTTTTTGCGATGAAGTTGGATGCGGCTGCACCGGGTCATCCTGATGATAATCCGCCGGCGGACGGTCATCTGCCGCCGCACTTTCAGGCGTGATCTGAGGCTCAGAGTCCGCCTTAGCGTAAGGGCGTTGCACCGATGCCGCGGCCTCTTTCAGCTCGTCGACTGACTTTTGCAGCTCAGGAGACAGATCTTTCATGCCCGCCTGCTCGGCCTTTTTCAAGTCCTGCTGCAGTTCGTGAATTTTCAGTTCCTGAGACAGCTCAGTCTTCACCGCACTGGCCATGTTTCTGGCCGCATTGACCCACTGCGAGACTGAACGTATCGCCACAGGCAGCCGCTCCGGTCCAAGAACGACCAGACCGACTATGGCAATTAATATCAGCTCCCAGAACCCGATATCAAACACGCGTTAAACCTGCTCTTTATCTTTTGGGTTTTTCTGTGGCTCAGCGGCCTCTTTTTTATCCGCCAGCGACTTTTGCTCAAAATCGGCATCGGCCTTATTTTTCGCTTCGTCGTCGTCACTCAGGGCTTTTTTAAAACCTTTGACCGCCGACCCTAAGTCACCGCCCATTGAGCGTAACTTTTTGGTCCCGAATAATAAGACGATGATCAGGGCAACGATTAAGAGTTGCCAGATACTGATTCCACCCATGTTTACCTTTCCTCAATAAGATTCATAAAACGCGGTGCCACACAGCAGCACAGCCGTTATTTTGTGTAAGCCCGCCAGCCAAACAGCCAGCACATCGCACCAGCTGTGGCCGATACGACCGGATAAACATCCACCTGATTACTAAAAAGTATGGCAGAGCATATAATCAGCGTCGCCCCAACCCCAAAACAGAACCTGGCCTGGGCTTGCTGACGACGGCTAGTCATGAAATTGTCGTACAGTTTATCAATCCGCTGATTCATCACCTTGCCCTGGCGCAAACTGTCATAAAGAAGTTCCGGCAATTCAGGTAATTTCTCGGCCCAGAAAGGCGCCTTGTCCCGTACCGCACCAATAATGGCCTGCGGCCCGACCTGACGCGACATCCAGTCTTCCAGAAACGGCTTGGCGGTATCCCAGAGATCCAGCTGCGGATACAACTGCCTTCCTAACCCTTCAACATACAGCAAGGTTTTTTGCAGCAGCACCAGCTGAGGCTGAACTTCCATATTAAAGCGTCGTGCCGTATTGAACAGGTTCAGCAGCACGTGGCCAAAGGAGATATCTGCCAGCGGTTTCTCGAAAATTGGCTCACACACGGTACGAATCGCAAATTCAAATTCGTCGACATTGGTATCGGACGGCACCCAGCCTGAATCCACGTGCAGCTCAGCCACTTTGCGGTAATCCCGGTTAAAAAACGCCAGCAGGTTTTCCGCCAGATAGCGCTTATCTTCACGATTCAAAGTACCCACGATACCAAAATCCAGCGCAATCCACTGTGGATCAACCGGATTCTTGTGCGACACAAAAATGTTGCCCGGATGCATATCCGCATGAAAGAAACTGTCACGAAAGACCTGAGTGAAGAACACATTCACGGCTTTTTCCGACAGCAGCTTCATGTCTGTGCCGTTGGCTTTCAGTGCCTCGACATCAGACACCTGGATACCATAGATGCGTTCCATGACAAGAAGATTACTGTGCGAATAATCGGTAAATACTTCAGGCACATAGAGTGAGTCGCTGCCCTCGAAGTTGCGTCTTAGCTGAATGGCATTAGCCGCTTCACGCATCAGATCCAACTCATCGAGCAAGGTTTTTTCATATTCCCGGATCACTTCCACCGGTCGCAGGCGACGCGCCTCGGGCATAAAGCGAGACAGCAAACGGGCCATGCGATACATGAGTTTGATGTCGGCCTGAATCACAGGCAGGATGTCCGGGCGGATCACCTTGAGCACCACTTCCCGGCCGCTCTCTTTCAGTGTAGCAGTGTGGACCTGAGCAATGGATGCCGAGGCCAGCGGCGTCTGGTCGAAATCGGCAAACCAGGTATCCAGCGGCCCGCCTAACGATTTTTCAATCTGCTTTCGGGCCAAAGCGCCGTCAAAAGGGGCTACCCTGTCTTGCAGCAACGCCAGCTGATCAGCAATGTGCGGCGGAAACAGGTCACGTCGGGTCGACATCATCTGACCGAACTTCACCCACACCGGCCCCAGCGTTTGCAACGCCAGTCGCAGGCGCTCACCCAAAGGTTTGTCAAGATGCTGGTTACGGATCCAGAACAGGCTTTTTCGCATCAGTTTCGGCAGCCGGGTACGCGGATCGTCCGGCAATAAATCGTCCAGCCCGTATCGCAGCTGGACGGCAGTAATCTGGTATAGGCGCTTAATTTCGGAAAAACGGCTCATGGGCTATCAGGACGGGCTAGTGGGTTGCGCCAGCCGTTCAGCCAGCTTGTGAATCCGGGCTTCGAGACGGGCCAGTTGTGAGGCGGCTTCGTCGACCTGGTCGGCAAAATGGGCAATTTCCAGCGCCGGCGGCGCCAGTCGCCATTCTTCAGTGACGATTTCACCCAGATCGCGGCGGCGCTCACCCAGCAGGTGCTGCAGTCCCGCCAGCTTGTGCCGGGCACCGCTCACGACTGTATGGGCAACCACATCCCCGCTGTAACGAGATAAACGTTCCGCCACATCCGGCTTCAGGCCACTGAGCAGTGCGGAAAACTGCTGGGCGAGCTGAATATCCCCTTCCAGTGCCAGTTTATCGGCTTTGATCAGTTGGGTGAGATTGGCCTGCTCACGCAGTTCAGGCAGCGCGGCCAGACTCAGGGCCAGGCGGCAGTCCGCCTCGCCTTCATACGCGGCCAGCACATCTATTTGCTGACTGAACACAAAGAACAGCTGCTTGCCGAAATCATTTATCTGCACGCTGATCACTTTGCCACGCAGACGCGCCAGACGACGCTGACTGGCCTCTTCATCTTTCAGCAAAGCATTCAGGGCGGTTTCCACCACTGCGGTGACTAAAGCATCAACTGGCATCCGGACCTCAGAATTTATAACCACGGTGCAGGGCAACAATGCCGCCCGTCAGGTTATGGAAGCGGGTTTGCTCGAAACCGGCTTCCTGCATCATAGTTTCCAGTGTGGCCTGATCCGGGTGCATGCGGATAGATTCGGCCAGATAGCGGTAGCTGTCAGCATCACCCACTACCATTTCTCCTACTCGAGGCAAAACATAGAACGAATAGGCGTCATAAACTTTTGACAACGGCTCTATCACTGGCTTGGAGAATTCCAGCACCAGCAGGCGACCGCCTGGCTTGAGCACGCGAAACATCGAACGCAGTGCTTTGTCTTTGTCGGTGACGTTGCGCAGACAGAAACTGATGGTAATGCAGTCAAAGTAGTTATCCGGGAACGGCAGCTCTTCGGCGTTGGCCTGCACATAGGCCACGTTACCGACGATACCGCGATCGCGCAGCTTGCTGCGGCCCACTTTGAGCATAGAGTTATTGATGTCAGCCAGCACGACCTGACCGTCTTCACCGACCATACGCGAAAACTTGGCCGTCAAATCGCCAGTACCGCCACCCAGATCCAGCACCCGCTGACCCCGGCGTACGCCGCTGCAGTCCACAGTGAAACGCTTCCAGATGCGATGGATACCCATAGACATCAGGTCGTTCATCAGATCGTATTTGTCCGCAACCGAGTGAAACACTTCCGCGACCAGCTGTGCTTTCTCATCTTTAGCGACCTCGCGGTAGCCAAAATCAGTGGTATTTGTGGGTTCAGTCATGCTCGTTCCATCAATTCTCATCTAATTGCCGTAGTTTACTTGAAGCGCTAAGGTGTGTCATTCACCGTCTCGGTCAGCCTGTGGGCAGTATCACTGTCACGCTGGGCCTGCTCGGTCAGCGCCTGGGGTAAATCCCGTTTCACTTCAACGCCCAGTTGCTTAAAGCTTTCAGCCTGACGGATAATATTGCCCCGTCCGGTCGCCAGCTTGTTCATTGCCCCCTGATAGCTCTGGCTGGCTTTCTCCAACGCCGAGCCGACATTGTCCATGTCGGCCACAAACAGCCTCAGCTTGTCGTACAGCTTGCTGGCCCGTTCCGCTATCTGTTTGGCATTCTGATTTTGCCTTTCATTGCGCCACAAGTTATTGATGGTGCGCAAAGCCACCAGCAATGTGGTCGGACTGACCAGCATAATATTGCTGTCCATGGCATCGCGGATAAGCGTAGGGTCAGCTTCTACTGCGGTCTGAAACGCCGGCTCAACCGGTATGAACATCAGCACATAATCCAGACTGCGGACGCCGTCCAGTTGATGGTAATCTTTGCGGCTCAGACCACGGATATGGCTGCGCAAAGAGACCAGATGGTCGCTGAGGGCCTTGTCGCGCTCCTCCTGGCTTGGGGCATGAAAATAACGCTCATAGGCGACCAGCGACATTTTGGCGTCGACCACTACGTCTTTATCCTGCGGCAGGTGTACTACCACATCCGGCTGATAGCGCTTACCGCTGTTGTCTTCCAGATTCACCTGAGTGTGGTATTCGTGGCCTTCCCGCAGACCGGACTCACTCAGCACCCGCGCCAGCACCACTTCGCCCCAGTTACCCTGCGCTTTGTTATCACCTTTCAGCGCTTGGGTCAGATTGACGGCCTCACGAGCCATCTGTTCATTAAGCTGCTTCAGACTGTTGATTTCATGGACCAGCGTATGCCGCTCTCTGGCCTCATTGCTGAAACTGTCGTTGATCTGCTTGCGAAAACCTTCCAGTTGCTCCTTGAGCGGACTGAGCAGGCCATCCAGACTCAGCTTGTTCTGCGCGTCCACGCTGCGGCTTTTTTGTTCGAACAGCCGGTTGGCCAGACTCTCAAACTGCTGCTGAAGCCGGTTCTCGGCATTTTCCAGCAGGGTGATTTTTTCCTGCGCGGCCTTTTGCTCTTCACGGTAACGGGTTTGCAGCTCACGCAAATCGGCAGCCAGGCCGGATTCCGCCTGGCGGGTTGCCTCCAGACGCTCAGTCAGTTTCAGGTTTTCCTGCCTTAACGTTTCCAGGTAACGCAGTTTTTCTACCGCCGCCGCCAGCCGGGCGTGCATCTGCCGCAGTTCATTACTGAGGCGATCACGCTCGACATCCAGGCTGTCGAGTTCCTGTTGCTGCTCTTGCAGATCGTGACGGAGTTGCAGCTCCTGCTGCTGGGCCAGCCGGGTTTCTGCTGCCAATTGCTGCTGCCAGATCGCCGCCTGCTGCCGTAAACGTCCCTGAAACCACAGGGCCGTTGCACCGCCGGCGGTCGTCGCACCGGCAATCGCTGCCGCCAGCCACTGGCCGTTATCACTGAGCCATTCACCCATCATAGATCTGTTTCCTGCATGCTTTTGTATTTATACAATAAGGCTAAAAAGATACTGGATAAATGTCCAGATATTGTCATCAATTAAGGCACGCTGATACCGAATTTCAGACTGGCTGAGTAAGCGCAAATGGCATAAACTGGCCCCTTTATGACGGGCAGCGGTTCACCCTGCCAGTCACACTGACACCAGCAGCAGGAAGCCGCAGTATGCAGGAAAAGAAAGCGATCGGGTTCGGCCTCGCCGCCGTGCTCTTATGGTCGACCGTCGCCACCGCCTTCAAGATCACCCTCGATTACTTTTCGCCGATCCAGATGGTGGCGGCGGCCAGTTCGGTATCAGCCATCGCCTTGCTCGCCATCGCCGGTTATCAGGGCAAACTGAATCAGCTGTTACCTACCCTGCGCACCCGCCCGCTGTATTACCTGATGCTCGGATTGATCAATCCCTGTATCTATTATCTGGTGCTGTTTAAAGCCTATGATTTACTGCCGGCCTCTCAGGCCCAGCCGCTTAACTACAGTTGGGCCATCACGCTGACACTGATGGCCGCCCTGTTCCTCGGCCAGAAAATTCGCCCGCAGGACTGGGTGGCCTGCTTATGCGGTTACCTGGGTGTGGTGGTGATTGCCACCAAAGGCGACATCATGGCCTTGCAGTTCGACAGCCCGCTGGGTGTGGCACTGGCGCTGGTGTCCACCCTGCTGTGGGCGCTGTTCTGGATTATCAACACCAAAAACCAGGCCGATCCCGTGGTCAGTGTGTTGCTGGGCTTCGTGCTGTCGCTGCCTTTCTCCATCGGTTTGAGCTTGTACATGGGCGGCTGGCAGCCCATTCCGTGGCAAGGCTGGCTGGCGGTCAGTTATGTCGGCCTGTTTGAAATGGGAATCACCTTTGTGCTCTGGCTCAATGCCATGAAGCTGACTCGCAATACCGCCAAACTGAGCAATCTTATTTTCCTGTCACCTTTTATCTCGCTGATCCTGCTGGCAACCATTATCGGTGAAACCATTCATCCGGCGACCCTGGTCGGGCTGGTGATGATCATCATAGGCCTGCTGATCCAGCAATGGCGGGGCAAAGCCAACGACGCCAGCGCCTCCTGCTGATCCCTTATCTGCAAACGAAAAAAAGCCTGTCACAGCAGTGACAGGCCAAGCGAGAGTTCAAAAGGGTTGTCGAGACCCAGCGCCTTTTTCAGGCGTCTAGTTATGAGCTAAAAATCTGACGCATACGGTTAATCCTGCGCCGGTGCCGGATGCCACTGGCGGCCTTTACGTGATAACAAAATCAGCAGTCCGGGTAGCAGCAGCAACATCTGAAAGGTCAGCAATAATGGCGGGGACAACTCCATCCGCTGGGTCAGACTGACCATCAGGCCGGCACCGCTCATCTGGAACAGACCCAGCATTGCCGCTGCGGTACCCGCTCTGTCACCGAATGGTGCCAGCGCTTTACCGGCCGCCGAACCGAGCACGAAGGCAAAACCAAATGAGCTCATAAAGATGGGCACCATAAAGGCCCATGCCGCTGAGATATCTTTCAGTGCCAGCATCATCACGCCAGAGATCACCAGCATCGCCAGCCCCGACATCAGGGTGCGGCGGGTACCCATCTTATCCATACATTTCGGCGCTACCATGCAGGCAATAATGTTCAGCACCGCATTGACACCAAACCAGGCCGTAAACTGTCCCATATCCAAGCCCAGATGCACCATCAGCCACATAGGCGCAGAGGTCACATAAGCCAGAATTACCGCCATTGCCAGCATAGACATTGAGGCATGGAAGACAAAAACCGGCTCACGCAGGACAGAAAAGTACCGCGACGGACTGAACATCGCGCCGCTGACAAAGGTCTCCGCCGGACGGGTTTCACGGAAAAACACACTCAGCAGGCCACCGGCCACCAGCGCAAACCCGGCCATAAAGCTGAAGTTAGCGCGCCAGCCAAACTCATGGGTCAGCCAGGAACCCAATAAAGGTGCCAGTGCCGGAATAAAACAAATCGCCCCGTTCAGATAGCTGATCATCCGGCCACTGCGTTCAGGACCAAAGCTGTCACGGGCTGCCGCAAACGCTGCCACTGAAGTGGCGCAAGCGCCGAAGCCCTGCAGAAAACGCGCGAGCAGCATGATATCCAGCGACTGGGCGGTATAAGCCAGTGCCGAGCTGAAGGCGTACACGGTGACACCGATCAGCGCAATCGGGCGACGGCCGAAACGATCTGCCAGCGGCCCGGCAAAAACCTGTCCCAGTCCTAAACTGAACATGAACCAGGTGACAGTATCCTGCACCAGAGTCGGGTCGACGGCAAAACTGTCAGCCATAGCAGGCAAAGCAGGCAGATAAATATCGATGGCCAGCGGGCTGAACAGCACCAGCAGGACCATTAACGCCACAATACGGCGGTGAGACGTTGTCGTTTCAGGCTTCATTCACTCGGTTTCCTATCAGAAGACGGCGCCAGTCTACGGCCTTAGTGATATGAATCAAAATGGTTTATATTCACTACTAAAATTCCATATCAGAATATCACTGCTAAAGTAACGGACTTATTATGACTGTTGATAAATTAGCCCGCCTCGATCTCAACCTGCTGGTTTGCCTCCATGTCCTGCTGCAGGAATGCAGCGTGACCCGGGCAGCCCAGCGTTTATTTCTCAGCCAGTCGGCGGTGAGCAAAAGCCTGGCCAGGCTGCGCGAGCAATTCGATGACGCACTGTTTGTCCGCAGTGCCCACGGCCTGCTGCCCACCCCGCGCGCCAAAGTGCTGCAGCCGGTGCTGGAAAAACTGCTTCAGGATATTGAAAACCTGACCGAACCGACTGAGTTTGTACCGCAAAACAGCCACCGCCACTTCAAAATGTCGCTGGTAGAGAGTGCCTATCCGCTGTTAATGCCGCGTTTTCTCGGCGAAATCTTCAGTCAGGGACCCAACATACTGCTCGATACCCATGCCTGGGAGCCGGACACCTTCGACAAGATGCTGCGCGGGGAAATCGACTTCGGCATTACCGGCAAGGATCTCAATCCACACGACGCCCAGCTCACCCTGATGCCGCCCAAAGGGATCATTTTTCAGGAACTTCACCGCGATACCCAGCGCTGTATTGTTCGCCCCGGCCACCCAGTGCTGGCGCTGGTTGAGCAGGGCGAGTGGACTCAGGCCAATTATCTGCTGCAGCGCCATATTCAGGTGCGCTGCGGGCGCGATGACCGCTGGCTGCTGGATTACAAGCTGGCGGAACAAGGCTTGCAGCGCGACATCGCCATGTATGTGCCAGACTTTAATAGTGCCGCCAGCTTGTGTACCCATACGGATCTGATTTTTACGGCGCCGAGCCATTTTGCCGACTATGTCGCCGCTCAGCTCAACCTGGTGGTGCTGCCGCTGCCCACACCGCTGCCGGCAATGGCCTACACCCTGTTCTGGCCACAACATCAAGAGAATGATCCTGGCCATTGCTGGTTACGCCAGATAATCATTAACGGATGCCGCGAATTGTCCAGTCGATAATTGCAGCCTCTCATTAAAAGCGCTACCGTTACCGGATCGGCCTGCTGCTGCCGTCAGGGTGACCAAGGGGCAGGTTTAGAGCATCCCCATTCGGATGACAACAACAGAAAGGAATATAGACAGATGCAATCAGTGATCTCACAACGCGTGGCACAGATTCGCCAGTGGCTGGAAGCGGAACAACTTGACGCCCTGGTGATTCCGCATGAAGACGAATACCTGGGCGAATACATTCCCGAACACAACGAGCGCCTGTTATGGGCCACCGGATTTACCGGTTCTGCCGGCGCAGCGGTGATCGGCCGTGACACAGCGGCCATGTTCGTCGATGGCCGCTATGTGGTTCAGGTTCGCAAGCAAGTGCCGGGCGATGTGTTTGAATACCGTCATCTGATCGAAGAGCCACCAATGCACTGGGTGCAGGAGCATTTGCCGGCCGGCAGTAAAATCGCAGTTGATCCCCGGCTGCACAGCGGTGCCTGGCTGGCACGCGTCCAGCAACATCTCGACAAAGATCAGCAGCTGGTGCTGATCAGCAGTAATCCGATCGACGACCTGTGGCACGACCGTCCGGCCCCGACTCTGTCCGATGCCAGACTGATGGGCCTGGATTTTGTCGGCCAGAGCAGCCAGGACAAACGTGCCGGCATTGCGACCAGCCTGCAGAAACAAAAAGCCGATGCCGTACTGCTGACCCAGCTCGACAGCATCGCCTGGCTGCTCAACGTGCGCGGCAGCGATGTGCATTGCCTGCCGGTACTGCTGTCAGCAGCGATTGTGCATCAGGATGCCAGCGTCGATTTCTTTATCGATCAGGCCCGCCTGCCTGCTGAGTTTGCGGCGCATGTTGGTGAAGGTGTCCGCGTTCAGGCCCCTGAAACCCTGAAAAATAGCCTGACAGCCCTGAGCGGCAAGCGGGTGCTGCTTGATCCGGCCACCAGCAATGCCTGGGCCGGGCAGACACTGCGCGACGCCGGCGCGGTTATTATCGAAGGGGCTGATCCCTGTATGCTGCCAAAAGCCGCGAAAAACCCCACCGAAGTGGCCGGTATGAAAGCCAGTCACATCCGCGATGGTGTCGCCGTGTCCAGATTCCTGGCCTGGGTCGACCGTCAGGTGGCGGCCGGCAACCTGCTGGACGAAGCAACACTGGCCGATCAGTTGTGGCAGTTCCGCATCCAGGATCCGAGCTGCACTGACGTCAGCTTTGACACCATTTCCGCGGCCGGCGGCAACGCGGCCATGTGTCACTACAACCACAACAACCAGCCTGAGCCGGGCGTCCTGCAAATGGACAATGTCTATCTGGTCGATTCAGGCGGTCAGTACCCCGACGGCACCACAGATATCACCCGCACCATTGCCATTGGCAATCCTGATGCCGAAGTGAAGCAAACCTTCACTCTGGTTCTGAAGGGTCATATTGCTCTGTCGACCGCCCGCTTTCCCCGCGGCACAACAGGATCTCAGCTCGATGCCCTGGCGCGCCAGCACCTGTGGGCCCATGGCTTTGATTTCGACCACGGTACCGGCCACGGTGTCGGCCATTTCCTGAACGTGCATGAAGGGCCGCAGCGTATTTCAAAA
The DNA here is from genome assembly GCF_019204055.1 of Photobacterium sp. WH24. Classification (NCBI taxonomy): domain Bacteria; kingdom Pseudomonadati; phylum Pseudomonadota; class Gammaproteobacteria; order Vibrionales; family Vibrionaceae; genus Photobacterium; species Photobacterium sp. WH24. Next base: position 93,574 of record NZ_JAGSOZ010000014.1, read on the forward strand.
GCACCGAATCCGACCGCCCTGCTGCCGGGTATGGTGCTGTCCAACGAACCGGGTTACTACCGTGCCGATGCTTTTGGTATCCGTATCGAAAACCTGGAGCTGGTGATAGAAGTGGCAACCGAGGGCGACATGACAGTACTGGGCTTCGAGTCGCTGACCCGTGCCCCGATTGACCGCCGCCTGGTGGATCTCAGCTTGATGACAGAGACAGAGCTCGACTGGCTGAACCGTTACCATCAAACCGTGTTCGATGTCATCAGCCCTTCTCTGCAGGGTGAGGATCTGAGCTGGCTGCAGCAAGCCACGGCACCGCTCAGTCGTTAACACTGAAATCTATTGATCTTCACACTCTCAGCCCGGCCATGTATGCGCTGGGCTTTTTTATCACTGTCAGGCTCACACTTCAGTTAATCAAACACATAAAAGCCAGAACACTAGTAACAACCACCACTATTGATTGTTTTCACAACATAATAATGCCGTTAGCATCCCCAATGAAATTATACTCACTAGAATTCATAAGGTTATGCTATGAAAAAATATGTTCTCTATGCGTTAGGCTGCTTATCTTTTGCCGCCTTCGCCAATACTAATCCGCACCTGGAAAGCTATACCAAATCGGTCAGCCAGACATTAAGCAAAGGCCAGCGTGTCAACTTTACCGTTAACTTTTCCCTGCCGCCTGCTGACCGACGCCATCTGGTCACGCTGGGTTTTGATAACAATCAACCCAGCGCTATGGACTGTACAATCAGTATTTACAATGCCGCCAGCCAGAGACTGCATTATCTCGACTGTCGTCCGGGCTGGGGAGAATTACATTTTGATACGCCAAACGAGTATTATCAGAATGGCTACCGCGCCGTTATTTCCCTCTATAACGCCAACTTCAGTAAGCCGAGCCAGCGCTTCGAAGGTAACTTCCGCTTTAACTTTGGCGAAAGCAGCAGCATAGACAATGATCGCCTGCCTACCTGGTGGAAAAAAACCTATGAGGTTGTCGGGCTGGATGCCTATACCGACTACGATGGTGACGGCTTCACTCTGATGCAGGAATATTTCGGCAACAGTAAACCCAACGATGCCGCCAGCTTCCCGGATCACGATCCGGTGATCGATTTTGATGAGACACTGACCGCAGGCACCTCAATCTATGCCAGTTTTGGCACGCCTGTGACCAAATGGCTGGAAATTACGCCCTACAACAATAAAAAAGTGAAGTCACTGGAATTGATCGTAGATACCACAGCCAATGCGCGTAATCAGTCTGTCGTGGCCTTCTTCTACAACGAGAACAATGAACGTATTTATCCCAGTTACCTGAAATATCCATCCGGGAATTTGTCTGTCTTTTTTGACCAGCCGGTTGAAGTGCAGAAGTTGAAAGTGGAGCTGACTGCCCGTCATTACTCCTCCAATATCACCGCCCGCTATGACGCCAAAGTCAATGCTGTCTTTACCGAATAAGTAACGTAAAAAATCAGGCTGATATCATTCATCAGCCTGATTTTGTCATCAACACAAACCCGAGTGCCGACTTAGAGCGGCAGTCCGGAATAGGCGTGATGCCAGTCTTTCCACACCACCTCAAAACCGTGCTGTTTCACTGCATCGGCAACATCAGCCACGGCACGCTCATCACTGATAGCAAACTGCTCCAGCTCAGGTTCATCATCGGCATAGCCGCCAGGCTGGGTTTTGGAGCCCGCCGACATACTGGTGATCCCTAGTGGCAACACATTATCGCGAAAATGCGGCGACTCCCGGGTCGACATGGACAACTCGACTTCAGGATTAAACAGCCGGTAGGCACAAATCAGCTGCACCAGCTGGCGGTCGCTCATCACAGACTTCGGCTCCAGCCCCCCCGTGCAGGGGCGCAGGCGCGGAAAGGAAATCGAATAACGGCTCTGCCAGTAAGTGCGTTCGAGATAATCCAGATGACTGGCGGTAAAAAAGCAATCTGTGCGCCACTCCTCCAGGCCAATCAGGGCACCAATACCGATTTTGTCGATCCCGGCGCGTGCCAGCCGATCCGGCGTTGCCAACCTGTATTCAAAATCCATTTTATTGCCGCGCAGATGATGCTTGGCGTACGTCGGAGCACTGTAAGTTTCCTGATACACCATGACCGCATCCAGCCCCAGGGTTTTCAGCTCAGCATACTCGTGCTGATCCAGCGGCTGGACTTCCATCGACAGATAACTGAAGTGGCGTTTAATCGCCGGCACACATTCGCGGAAATAGGCCATGCCGACCTTGCGCTCGTGCTCACCGGTGACCAACAGCACATTATCGAAGTTTAATGCCTTGATCGCTGCACATTCCCGCTCAATCTCGTCAAGATTTAACGTCCGTCGCTTGATCTTGTTTTCCATGGTAAAACCGCAATAGGTGCAGCTGTTGGCACAGAGGTTCGACAGGTACAAAGGGACATAAAACCCGATTGTCCGGCCAAAACGCTGCCGCGTCAGCGCGGCAGACTGCTGCGCCATCTGCTCGAGATACGGTTCCGCCGCAGGCGAAATCAGTGCTTTGAAATCTTCCAGATCGCGCTTTCGTCTACTGAGTGCCCGCTCGACATCTGCAGCTGTTTTACTGTAAATCGACATCCGGACATCATCCCAGTCCAGCTGCCGCCATACATCCACATAACTCATGGCGTCTCCTTACGCGCTGGCGTCTAAAAACGCAGTTAACGGGCTGGACGCCACGGCATGGCTGACTTTACCGGCCAGGCCGGCTTCGTACGCCATCCGGCCGCTCTCCACTGCCAGTTTAAAGGCCAGCCCCATCGCAACCGGATCCGCCGCTGCCGCAATCGCCGTATTCACCAGCACAGCATCTGCACCGCGTTCCATGGCTTCAGCCGCATGTGAAGGGGCGCCGATCCCGGCATCTACAATCACAGGCACCCGGGCCTGATCGATAATGATGTCGAGAAAATCACGCGATGCCAGTCCTTTATTTGAACCTATCGGTGCGCCAAGAGGCATCACAGCTGCACAGCCCACTTCCTCCAGCCGCTTACACAACACAGGGTCAGCATGGCAGTAGGGCAGCACAATGAAGCCTTGTTTGACGAGCGCTTCGGCTGCCGCCAGCGTTTCAATAGGATCCGGCATCAGGTATTTCGGGTCTGGATGGATTTCCAGTTTCAGCCAGTTTGTTCCCAAAGCTTCACGGGCCAGCTGCGCGGCAAAGATCGCTTCTTTCGCATTCTTGGCCCCCGAGGTATTCGGCAGCAGGTTGACCCCCGCTTCGCGCAGCGGGGAAAGAATGTCGTCATCACGGTTATCAATATCCACCCGTTTCAGTGCCATGGTCACCAGCTCAGAACCGGATGCTAGAATTGACTGTGCCATTATGTCCCGGCCGGCATATTTGCCCGTACCGGTAAAAAGTCGGGATGAAAAGGTTTTATCGGCAATGGTCAGCATGTCAGCCTCCTGCTATCGCTTGAAACAAGGCGATTTCATCGCCGTCATTGAGCCGCTGATCGGCCCAGAACTCGCGGCCCAAAATGGCCTGATTGAGTGCAACGGCCGTCGCATCCAGCGGCATGGTCAGTTGCTCCAGCAACTGTTGCAGCGAGCTTTCCGCCGCCAGCTGCATGGCTTTATCGTTCACCAGAACGGTTATTGTGGTCATAAAGATTCCTTACTGCATACAGGACATTGAGGGTTGGCTGGCAAGGTAAACTGCTGCCATTGCAGGCTGAGGCCGTCGAACTGGCGGAACTGGCGGACACAGAGATCACCGCTGTCGGTGATGGCTTTCACCGCCTGCAGCGCCTGAAAGGTTCCCATAATGCCGACAACAGGCCCGGCAATACCTGTCTCACTGCAATTTTGCGGTGCTTGCATTTCCCCCTGAGGAAATAAGCAGTGGTAGCAAGGCCCCTGCTGTGCGCGAAAATCAAAGCTCATCAGCTGTCCCTGCCAGCGAATCGCCGCGGCAGAGATCAGCCGCTTGCCGTGTTCAAAGCAGGCCTGATTAATGGCATGCCGGCTGACAAAGTTATCGGTGCAATCAAGCACCACATCAGCCAGACTGATTTCCATCGCCAGTTGCAGCTTGACCAGTCTGGCCGTCACTGCGCGGGCACGGATCAGCGGATTGAGCGCTTTGACCTGCGCCACGGCGGCCTGCGCTTTGCTCTCACCCTGATTATCATCACGGTAGATAATCTGGCGCTGGAGGTTAGAACGCTCGACACGATCGCCATCGGCAATCACCAGACTGCCAACGCCCGCCGCCGCCAGATATAAGGCCGCCGGCGCACCAAGCCCACCTGCACCGATAATCAGCACTCTGGCTTGTTGCAGGGCCTGCTGGCCCTGCTCTCCGATTTCCGGTAGCTGTACCTGGCGCTGATAGCGCAAAAAAGACTCGTCTGTCAGCATGACTACCTCACCAGCTTGTCAGCAAATGCCGCCAGTGCCTGCTCGGTATCCTCAGCGGCTGTAACGGCACGCACCACTGCCACACAGGACACGCCTGTCTGCCAGACATCCGCAACATTGGTGAGATCAATACCACCAATGGCAACGGTCGGGTAACGGCCAGCCACAGTATTCAGGTGCTCTTTTAACTGGGCGACACCCTGTGGCGGAGTCGGCATGTCTTTGGTTGGGGTCGGGAAAATATGGCCGATCGCCACATAGCTGGGTGCCAGTGCCAGACCGCGTTGCAGCTCAGCTGCTGTTCGGGTTGACACCCCCAGCCGGATATCTGCCTGGCGCAGCGCATCAAGATCCGCGATATCCAGATCTTCCTGCCCCAAATGCACACCATAAGCACCGTGCCTGAGCGCCAGCTGCCAGTAGTCGTTAATAAACACCTGGGCGTTGTGCTCCCGGCCCAGACGAATCGCTTCAATAATCTGCGCTTCCAGCTCAGGATGGGCCGGATCTTTGATCCGCAGCTGAACGGTTTTCACCCCCAGTGGCAGCAACCTGGCAATCCAGCGGACATGGTCAACAACAGGATAGAGCGGCCCGATGCCGCCCTCCATAACAGGAAATGACGCTTGCATCACATCACTCATGCCTGCTCTTCCTCATGGCTTTTTGCCTGATGGTAGAGCTCGCTGCCCTTGTCACGAAACTCCTCCGCTTTCTGGCGCATCCCTTCCAGCGGATCATCAAGCATTTGAATCACCTGGGCGTCTTCTTGCGCTTTAGCGTAGTCCCGCACTTCCTGAGAGATCTTCATGGAACAGAATTTCGGTCCGCACATTGAGCAGAAGTGGGCTACTTTGCCCGATTCCTGTGGCAAGGTTTCATCATGGAAAGCCCGCGCGGTATCCGGGTCCAGCCCCAGGTTGAATTGATCTTCCCAGCGGAATTCGAAACGGGCTTTGGACAGGGCATTATCACGCACCTGTGCGCCCGGATGTCCTTTGGCCAGATCAGCGGCGTGGGCACACAGCTTGTAGGTGATCAGACCGGTTTTAACATCGTCTTTGTTCGGCAGGCCAAGGTGTTCCTTGGGGGTGACATAGCACAGCATGGCGCAGCCAAACCAGCCAATCATCGCCGCACCTATACCTGAGGTAATGTGATCATAGCCAGGGGCAATGTCCGTCGTCAGTGGGCCTAATGTATAAAAAGGCGCTTCATGGCAGTGCTTGAGCTGTTCATCCATGTTTTCTTTGATCAGGTGCATAGGCACATGCCCCGGCCCTTCGATCATCACCTGGACATCGTACTCCCAGGCTACCTTAGTCAACTCACCTAAAGTCCGCAGCTCACTGAACTGGGCTTCATCATTGGCATCAGCGACCGAGCCGGGACGCAACCCGTCACCCAGCGATAGGGAGATATCGTATTGGGCACAGATTTCGCAAATCTCGCGAAAATGCTCATACAGAAAACTTTCTTTGTGGTGCGCCAGGCACCATTTCGCCATGATAGAACCACCGCGAGAAACAATCCCGGTTACCCGCTTGGCGGTCATAGGGACAAAGCGCAGCAGCACACCGGCGTGGATGGTAAAATAGTCAACGCCCTGCTCCGCTTGCTCCAGCAAGGTGTCTCGAAAGACTTCCCAGGTCAGGTTCTCAGCAACACCGTTCACCTTCTCCAGCGCCTGATACATAGGGACAGTCCCGATGGGCACCGGGCTGTTGCGGATGATCCATTCGCGGGTTTCATGAATATTTCGGCCCGTCGACAAATCCATCACGGTATCGCCGCCCCAGCGGGTCGACCACACCAGTTTTTCCACTTCTTCTTCAATTGAAGAGCTCACGGCCGAGTTACCAATATTGGCATTCACTTTCACCAGGAAGTTGCGGCCAATGATCATCGGCTCGGATTCCGGGTGGTTGATGTTCGACGGAATAATCGCGCGGCCTTCAGCCACTTCCCTGCGCACAAACTCGGCTGTGATGTCTTTGGGCAGATTGGCACCGAAGCTGTGTCCCGGGTGCTGCTGGTTTAGCACCTCATCACGGTATTGAGCGCGGCCCATGTTTTCCCGGATCGCGATATATTCCATTTCCGGGGTGATAATGCCCTGCCGGGCATAGTGCATCTGAGTCACACACTGGCCAGCTTGAGCACGGCGTACACGGGCTCGGTGAGCAAAACGTAGATCTTCAAGTGTATCGTCGGCCAGACGCTCTTTGGTATAGGCAGAGCTCAGTTCATCAAGCAGTTCGGTATCGCCGCGCTCCTCGATCCAGCTTTCACGCAGTTTTGGCAACCCGTTATAGATATCAATAGATTGGTCAGGATCGGTATAAAAGCCTGAAGTGTCATAAACTCGAATCGGTTCATTAGGCTCAAAGATAGGGTTGTTCTTATCGCCACCGACCAGGGAATCGGCCTGAGCGATTTCACGCATACCAACACGGATATCATCCCGGCTGCCGGTGACATAGACTTTCCGTGAATTAGGGTAGGCTTGGGTGGTGAGTGAATCAATGAATTGTTTCGCTTCCAGTCTCGCTTGTTTGCGACTCGACATAGCAATTTCCTTTTTCAAAGTTAGGGAAGTTGCTTGACGGATGGGCGCGTAAACAAGAGGCGGACACATGTAGGGCGTGTCGCATCGTCTGATACAGCAGCAGTACAAATATGGTACAGCTAGGCAGATGATTTACTCTTGTTCCCTTCGCAGATACTAATCTGATCAGGTTCAACGGATCCCGCAATGCGGTCTCAGCCAGTTGGCACTCCGACAAGTTTCAGTCAAAGAGTATAAGGAAGCATCACCCTCTCAGCAAGTCGTCTTTTTCATCCCCACATCACTACAGCGTTTTCTGCTGGCAGATCAGCACATCACACTTCAGGTGTTGCGCCAGTTCATAACGTAAATCACCCAGCCAATGTATTCCGGGTTTGTAGTTACCCGTGATCACTAAATCGACTTTGATCGTCTTCCCCAGCGCAATCAGATGTTTGGCAACATCACCATCGGCCAGATGGATAGCCGCAATCGGATGCGGTGAGTGTTTTGCCAGAGCGGACAACTGAGCCATTCTTTTCAGCTCCTGCTCGTTATGCGCCTCGTCGAGTTGTAAATCGATATCCAGAAAGCTGACATTCCCTACACCAGGTTCTACATATGCCAGATGCAGATCCGCATTATTTTGCTCTGCAATCACGCCTGCTTTTGCAACCAACTGTTTTACATTCAAATCATCAGGGTTGATTGCCAGTAAAATGGTATGGTACATACCCATAATCACCTCTACTCCTGCTAGGATTAGTGCACAATGTAAACCTTCACGTGAAAAAGCAAGTCACTCTGTGGCAGCAGGATTTACTCATGCCTTTTTCACAATAGCATGTAATGACTTTGTCACCATCAGGGCTTTCTATGAACCAACTGATTATTCTGGGCTATGTTGCTATGGGCGGGGCGCTCGGGGCCTGTTCACGCTACCTGATTGCCGAACTCTCTGTGATTTTATTAGGCAAGGGATTTCCGTACGGGACACTGGCCGTCAACATCACAGGCTCTTTGATTATGGGTATGCTGAGCTCAGCACTTAACCAGGGCATGATAGAAGCTACACCTTGGCGCCCATTGATTGGCATCGGTATGCTGGGTGCTTTAACAACTTTTTCCACATTTTCGATGGATAACCTGATACTGCTCCAGCAAGGCGCCTATATCAAAGCTGGCTTAAATATTATGCTGAACTTATCTCTGAGCCTATTTGCTTGCTTCGTTGGATTTCAGTTGCTTCAGCGTGGATAGGCGGATGAATTGCCTATTGCGTCTAAAAGGGAAGTGAGGTTCACTCCAAGCCCTAACATAGGCCTGTGAGTGAAATTGAGGCATAGAAACCCCGCCTGATGACGAGGTCTTTATACCATTCTAAGTAAGAATATGATCTAAC